>DASRNA010000056.1:0-3160 GCA_035647655.1 Clostridia bacterium
TATTTCAACAAAAATTGAGCTAAAGCCACATGGCTTTCAGCCGTTAAATGCATCCCGTCTAGTGGATGCATTTCAACTCCAGGAACAAGACCAGCATCCAGAAAAGAAAAACGACCCTCTATAGCCATAGTTTCTAAAAAATAAGCTAATTGAGCAGTTTTAACATCACAAGCCTCTCCCATTTCTAGACCGAACTTTAACTCTCTATAATTGTCTTTGATCGGTGGTGGGCAAAGAATCAATATATCTGGATCTTTTCTCCAACAAGGAGTTTGAGCGGCTTTCTCAGCCAAATTAACAATACCTTCAGCAATATGCACTGCCCCCACATTAAAGCGTTCTTGACTGTCATTAGTGCCAAGCATGATGATTAGTTTATCTATAGGTTTATCTGTTTTCAGACAAGGAGAGATATAAGTAATCCCAGACAAACCTTCATCTAACGGATCCTCAAAAACAGAAGTGCGTCCATTTAAGCCTTGACTTATCACTTCCCACTCTTTGCCTAAAAGTTCTTGTAAAACATAAGGATAACGATAACTCTCAGGATAGCGGCCTTCAGTCTCTGGATTATAGCCATAAGTATTGGAATCACCAAAGATGACAACTGTCTTTTTATTTGAATCAGAAAAATTCATGTTTACCTCAAATCAATTAAACTAATAAATAGCTATTGATCTCAGCTTTTATAAGTGTAATTTTGTACTTTTATCTTTTAAATCTTCTTCCAAGTCGAAGGAGAAAACAGTACCAAAACTGGCCACAACTCTAAACGACCAGCCAACATACAAAAAGAAAGAGTTGTTTTAGACAGATAGGATAAGCTAGCAAAGTTACCTGTTGGACCAACAATATCAAAACCAGGACCAATATTATTGATAGTTGCAGCAACGGCTGAAAAAGCTGAAATAAAGTTAGGTAAGTCAAGCAAGAGAATAAAGAAAGCCCCAATAAAGATGAGCGTATACATACTCATATAACTGCTAATAGAGCGAAGTTGATCTCTGCTTACTGCTTGATTTTCAAATCTCAAAGGAATAACACGTTTGGGATTTCTGGCTTGGATTAGTTCGCGAAAACCACTTTTCCCTAAAATAACCGTTCGAGAAACTTTTAAACCTCCGCCAGTAGAACCAGCCATAGCCCCTATAAACATAAGAAGGAGCAAGATACCTCTCGATAAAAGTGGCCAAATATCGAAATTAGCCGTAGAAAAACCTGTAGTTGTTATAATTGAAGCAACCGTAAAGAAAGAATCTAAGAGAGCTTTACCTGAATAACGGTGCGTCTGAATAAAGATTAAAACCGTTGCTCCAAAGATAAGGCCCAAATAAAAACGAAGTTCTTCACTTTTCCAGAACTTTTTAACTTGACCCATCATAAGAAGAAAATAAAGATTAAAGTTTATCCCAAAAAGAATCATAAAGACAGCCAGAATCGACTCGATAGAATTAGACTGGTAAAAAGCTATTGAAGTATTTTTAATCCCGAAACCACCTGTACCTGCCGTTGCAAAAGCATGACAAAGGGAATCAAAAAGAGGCATACCGGCAATCAGCAAGAGGATTGTCAGAATCACCGTCATAGCTAAATAAATCATATAAAGAATCCGAGCTGTTTCAGATAACTTAGCAACTACCTTAGAAAAAGAAGGACCAGGCATTTCTGCTTTAGCCATATGAATAGAGCCCCTACCAGAAGGGAAAACTGCTAAGGCAAAGACCAAAACCCCCATACCACCAATTAAGTGAGTGAAAGAACGCCAAAAGAGAATAGAGTGGCCTAAATCTTCAACGGCTGTAGCTACTGTAGCCCCAGTTGTTGTAAAACCAGAAATGGTTTCAAAGAGAGCATCAAGAAAATGTGGGTAATCACCAGACAACCATAAAGGCAAGGCCCCAAAGATAGACATAAGAAGCCAGGAAGAAGAAGCTAAGATCAAACCTTCTTTAGCATAAATCCGCTCATCTTTGGGTTGAAAAAGAGACAATAATTTCCCTATAGCGAAAACTAAAATAGCAGTGCCTAAAAAACTTCCCCAATATGCAAAAGGTTCTCTATAAATTAAAGAAACAAGCAAGGGCAGTAAAAGAAGTATTCCTTCAAGCTGCAAAATTCGACTAAGAAAGTAGGGTACGATAGGTCGCATAGTAATCTCCTAGTCTAAGATATCATCAATATTGACGATAGCATGTCCATTGGTAACCACAATGACATGATCGCCAGGCTCAATAAAATCTTTACCCCCAGGAACAATCAATTCAGGACCACGTATAATATAAGCAACCAAAATACCACGCTTAATTGGTAAGTCAGCTAAATTCCTGCCACAGACATTAGAAGCTTGGACCACATGGAACTCCATGGCCTCCACCTGACCTTGAGCAATCCGATACATAGCTTCCATATTAGACTCATTGTCTTGATTTAAGGCCCTTACTGTACGAATAATCTCTGTCGCCACAATTTCATGAGGAGTAATAATACTTTGTAAATCCATATTCTGCAAAACACGCAAAAGGCGCAAACGATTTACCTTGGTAATATTACGGGGAACTTCTTGAGAAATGCCAAAAAGAGAAATTAAAATATTTTCTTCATCAACACCAGTTAAAGCCAGCGTGAAATCAAAATAACGAATGCCTTCTTCTTCGAGCAACTCTTGATCGGTGCCATCACCATGGACCACATGAACATCAGGAAAATCTTCACTTAATTCACGAGCCAACTCCGCATCCTGTTCAATCACCTTAATATCAAAACCTTGTCCAGCCAGACGCTTTAACACATAGAAAGTAATCCTACCGCCACCAACAATTAAAATAGAACGCAAAGGATCATTACTGTCAGCAAACATGCGATAAACAGCACGCAACTTAGCAATGGTACCAGTAATAAAAAGATGATCATTAGCTTGTAGAATAGTAGAACCATAAGGAATAAAAGGCACTCCCTCACGCACAACCACACAAACTAAAACATCGGGACAAGATTCACGAAAAGTAATCAGATTTTTACCAATAAAGTCATGATCATCAGGTATTTCAATTTCTACCATATTGACCCGATTATGGGCAAAAGGCTCGATAGATAAGGCAGTAGGGAATTGGAGCAAGCGTGCAATTTCAGAGGCAGCTTGTAAATCAGGATTTAAGATCAA
>DASRNA010000057.1:0-3489 GCA_035647655.1 Clostridia bacterium
ACATAAATTTCATCTTGAGAATGAAAAGTATATTTTATTTTCCCTCTTTAAAAAAGCAGAAGAGAAAGAAGGAGATATGGTGGGTTATGCCATGGTGGAAGTTGATTTATTACCAAAGACATATCTTCTTAGGCGCATAGCCTTTAGAGAAAAAGATAAGGGCTATGGAAGAAGCGCCCTTTGCGCCCTTATTAAGCACTGTTTTGATGAGCTAGAATTAAACCGCTTCTATCTTGATGTCTACCCCCACAATAAAAGAGCTATTTATCTATATGAGGATATAGGCCTTGTTTGGGAAGGAACCTTAAGAGAAAACTACTACTATGATGGTGTCTTTCTTGATCAAAGACTGTATTCGATGCTAAAAAGAGAGTATAAGATGACTCCTCTTTATCATAAATCCTACCAGGATCTCTAGGAGGGAAAATGGATCTTTTTGCTCTTGCTATTATATTTGTTCTTTTACTTATCTTGATGAGTCGAGGTTTACCTCTTAGCCTTGCCATGGGAGCCAGCACCATTTTGGGCTTTTTTCTTTTTCGAATCCCGCCAGCTCAGGCTTTAGGAGTCGTTTACCAAGGAGTTTTTTCAAGGACAACACTAAATCTAGTCCTTGCCTTTTATACCATTACCTACTTGCAAAGAATGTTAGAGGAAAGAGAACATCTTCATCTAGCTGAAAGCTCTTTAACTAGGCTCTTTGGCTCTCGAAGAATCAATGCCATGATAGCCCCCTTTGTAATAGGACTTCTTCCTTCGGTTGGTGCGGTCCTAATAGCAAGGCCCATTGTTGATAATGCGGCCCAGGAAGATCTTACAGTGGAGGAGCGCTGCTTTGTTACCAGCTTCTACCGCCATATATCGGAGATTTTTCTTCCTACCTATGGTTCCATTATTCTTGCGATGGAGTTTTCTGGTGTAGATATGGCAAGTTTTGTTTTTGCTATGCTTCCCCTGGTTTTTCTGCTCTTTTTCTTAGGCTTTGTTTTTTATGTTCGAAAAATTCCACCAACCAAGGCTCCGACTGGGGTAGATAAAAAAAGAGAAGGTAAAAACATATTTATTAGCCTATGGGCTATAGCCCTAAGTATTGTGCTTATTTTGAGCTTTAACATTCCCGTCCATCTAGCGATCCTTCCTGTAATTATTCTTTCTGTCTTTATCAATCGCTTTAAGTGGAAGGAGATAAGACCCTTATTTCGCTCAGCTTTCCAGGGTCGACTTATTCTTACCACCTTGGCAATTATGGTCTTTAAGGAGCTCCTAACCTTTAGTGGTGTTATTTATAGTCTTCCTGAACTTTTTAGCAATATGCCACTTTCTCCTGTTATTATATTTGGACTTATATTTTTTGTCGGAACCCTAATGGCAGGAGCCCAGGCTATGATTGCCACCATGCTCCCCCTTGCTGTGGCAACTTTAGGAAGCAGCCTGGGGCTGATTGTATTTCTTATGAGCCTGGTCTTTATTGCCAATCAAGTTACTCCCATTCATGTATGTTTAGGGGTTATTACTGAGGCCTATAAGCTTCCCTTTACCTCATTGGTTAAAAAAACCCTTCCTGTACTTCTTTCTTTTGTAATTATAAGTTCTCTTTATAGTTATCTTTTATTTTTTATTTTTAACTAAAGAAAGAAAAGTTGGGTAGAAATATCTTAGACCCATAAAGGAGGATCTATGAAAATTTATGACTTTCAAGTGCTAGATATGGATGAAAAAGAAGTTTCTTTGGATAAGTATAAAGGAAAGGTACTTCTTATTGTAAATACAGCAACCCGCTGCGGCTTTACTCCTCAATATGAAGGTCTTGAGAAACTCTATCAAAAGTACCAAGAACAGGGATTTGTTGTTTTAGGCTTTCCCTGTAATCAGTTTTTAAACCAAGCTCCCGAGGACAATGAGGCAATTAAAGGCTTTTGCAGTCTAAATTATGGGATTACTTTCCCGCAATTTGCAAAAATAAAGGTAAATGGGGACAAGGCCCATCCTCTTTATAAGTTTCTGAAAGAAGAAAAGCCAAGAGATCTTGAAAATCCCAATACGTCAGGTTTTCTTAAAAAGATAAAGAAACTTGGAGTAGAACCCCTAGGTTCAGCCATTCGTTGGAATTTCACGAAATTTCTTATCGATCGTGAGGGCAATGTAGTGGAGCGTTATGCTCCCCTAGTTGAACCAGAAGAATTAGAAGAAGCCATTGAAAAACTTCTATGATAATAAAAAAAGCGCTCCTTTGTAAAAAGGAGTGCTTTTTATTTGGGCCCTATAGGAGTTTATTCCACTGCATCAAGGGCCTCTTTTAATTGCTCCATGGCCTTTTCAAGAAGATAGCGGGGCGCTGCTATATTTAGGCGCATAAAGCCCTTTCCTTCTTCTCCAAAAATATGGCCCTCATTAAGAAGCAGTTTGGCTTTTTCTTGGAAAAAATGATTGAGTTCTTCTGAGTTTAGCCCTAGTCCCCGGCAGTCTAGCCACATTAAGAAAGTGGCCTGGGGCTTTCTTACCTTTATTTTTGGTGAAAGCTTGCTAGTAATAAAGTCTTCTACATAGTCGATATTGCCCTGAAGGTAGCTCATCATTTCCTGATACCAAGCTTCACTCTTAGTAAAGGCAGCAATATTGGCTTCAATACCAAAACAATTGGCATCTCCTCGGTTTTGTGCTAGAGAAATGGCCTCATATTTTTCTTGCCAATGCTTGGAGTGAAAAACTACATAGGCAGAATGTAGAGCGGCCAGATTAAAGGTTTTTCCCGAAGAGTAAAAGCCTATAGAGATTTCTTTAGCCTTGTCACTTATAGTAGAAAAGGGGATATGCTGGCCTTGGTGGATTAAATCGCAGTGGATCTCATCGCTTAGAACTATAACCCTATGGCGATAACATATATCTGCTAGGCGCTCAAGTTCCTGCTTATTCCAAACCCTTCCTACAGGATTGTGGGGACTACATAGAATAAAAAATTTTACATTGTTATCAACAATTTTCTTTTCCATATCCTCAAAGTCCATAAAATATCCCTGGTCTGTTTCAATTAGGGGGTTGTCTATGCGACCACAGCCTACCTTTTCAATCATTGAATAAAAGGGAAAATAAACTGGGGGTTGAACTAGTACATTGTCTCCTGGCTGGCGAAACATTTCAAGAACAAGTTGCAGGCCTACTACCACATTATGTGCTGGACTTATAAGGTCGATATCAAGCTCAAGACCCAAGCGTTTATTTTGCCAGTGAGCAAAGGCTTCATAATACTTTCTGGGGATATATGTGTAGCCAAAATAAGGATGCTTAGCCCTTTGGATTAGAGCCTCTGTGATGGCTGGGGCCACAGGAAGGTCCATATCGGCAACCCAGAGGGGGATGCCCTCCTTCACCCCTTCTTCTTCCATTTTTTTGTATTTAACGCTGTAACATGTTTTCCTATCTACCATGGTGCCTTCAAAGTTCATAAACTCCTCCTTTAATTAAAAATACCTATATACTATGAATTATACA
>DASRNA010000058.1:0-2675 GCA_035647655.1 Clostridia bacterium
GTAAAACCAGCCCCAAAAATCCATAGATATAATAGATTGGGCCCATTTTCTCAGCAAAACCAAATTTAAACATAATTGGTATCACTAGAAAAACCGCATAGATTAAAGAGCTAAAAGTAAGAGACAAGAATTTACTAGCTAGGATTTCTTCTGAGGCCAGAGGCAGACTCAGCATGGTCTCAACATCTTTACTAAAGTAAATCTTACTAAGTATATAGGGGAAGGAAAAAACAAGCAGCATAAATAAATAAGACATAAAGCCAAGGGCTAAAAATGCCAGGGGAATCCCCGCTGCCTTATAACTATCGTAGAGTTTAAATACAGGTTTCATAAAGATAAAAAGATAAACAAGAAGAATCCCAAAAACAAAAAGCTGAAGCAAACTCTTTTTTCTTAGTTTTTTATCTTTAAAGGTTGTTTTCGGATTTACAAGATAGGGATAATCTAACAAAAAATCCTTTTTAACTAGGGCAAAAAACCGTTTCATTCTGTTAGCTCCAAAAAAATCTTCTCTAGACTGCCTTTATCCCTTGCCTGTTTTCGTATTTCTTCCATGCTTCCAACTGCTATAATCTCACCCTTACTAATAATGGCAATGCGATCACATATTTTTTCTGCCACTTCCATAACATGGGTAGAGAAAAAAACACTCTTTTTCTTATCGCAGCGCTCTCGCATAAGTTCTTTTAGACGAAAAGCACTCTTAGGATCAAGTCCTACCATGGGCTCATCCATTATAAGAAGATCTGGGTCGTGAATAAGGGCCCCCATCACAGCCATTTTTTGTTTCATTCCATGGGAGTAGCTGGAGATAAACTGATCTACTGAGTCTTGCATTTCAAAAAGCTGGCCATATTTTTCGATGCGCCGCTGCCTGTCTTCTTCACTTACACCGTAGACGTCGGCTAAAAAATTAAGATAGGCCCTGCCTGTAAGATTGGCGTAGAGCTCAGGATTATCGGGTACATAACTAAGGAGCTTTTTACTCTCTAGGCTGTTTTTTTCTACATCGATACCCTGGATTTTTATAGTCCCGCTATCCTGGGCAAGCAGACCTACTATCATTTTTATGGTAGTGGTTTTTCCTGCTCCATTTGGGCCCAAAAAACCAAATATTTCTCCACAATCTACATCAAAGCTGATATTATCTACCGCTTTTTTACCAGCATAGGATTTGCTTACATTAGAAATATGGACCATTTTTTCACCCTTTCTATTGTGCTTTTGTTTAACTTATTGTACCATACATTAAGAAAGACCTAAGGAGTCCCTATGAAAAAATACCTGATCCCCCTTGTCATTATTGTCCTTATTGCTATTAATTTTTTCTTTTTTAATTATTATTTCCCCGGCTCAAGCCTAGATGGAATTGATGTTTCATGGCAAAAACGCATAGAAGAAAGTAAAATTGATTTGAAAGAAACATTTACCCTAGATGCTCCCAGCCTAGAGCAAGTTTTTTATCTTCTAGAGGATGGCTTTACCCTTCAACTACTTAGACCAGAAAAAGAGATTTTTTCTCTTAAAATTCTTCATCTTATTAGTAAGGAAACTATTCTTTATGATAAAGGGCGGCTAAAAGAGGAGGTCAAGGAACTATTAAATACCCTTCCTGATAATCAAGCCCCTCAAGATGCCCAACTCTTGATAAAAGAGGGGGAACTTGTTTTACTTCCCCATCAGCTTGGATATAATTTCCCTGATGAAGATAGGCTCTTTGAAATGATAGAAGATGCTATTTCTCAAGAAAAATACCAACTTGATCTGGAGCCTTTTATTGATAGACCAGCAGTCCTTAGCCAAGATCTACAAGCCGAAAAAAACAAATGGCGAGAGTATAAGCTGGAAAATGAGGATTACTCTTGGATCTTAGAGGGAAAAGAACTCTACCTGCTATATAATGAAGACCTAAGCCTCAATCAAGAAAAGGCCCAGGAGCTTCTTGAAGATTATTTTTCTGAGGCAGATTCTGGAAATACCATTTGGATGGTAGATACAGAAGAAAGCCTCCCCCTATTTATAGAAGCCCTAAAGAACCATGATCCTAGCTGGGAAGTGGTCTACCGGCGCGTAAGAAGAAATCCCGATTCCAACTACTCTATGTACAATGGAATTGCTGTCTCTATTGATCGGCAGTGGCTGTGGATGTATAGAGACTCTCAAGTTGTTTTTCAAGCACCTATTATTTCAGGCAATCCCAATAAGGGCTATCCAACCCACCGAGGCCAGTGGAGCATTCTTAGTATGGACACCAATACCCGCCTTGCCAATACAAATCGCGAGGGATACTCCTATGATGTTCCTGTCAATTATTGGATGCAGATTAATTATGAGGGCATGATAGAGGGTATTCACGATGCCACTTGGCACTGGGCCTTTGGCACTGATACTTATCTTTGGGACGGCAGCCACGGCTGTATTAATCTTTCTGTGGCTGATATGGCAACCCTATATAGCCTTAGCTGGGTGGGCCTGCCTGTTTGGGTTTATTAAAAAAGATTCCTGCTTCAGCGTGTAAAAAGAGAGTGAATTCACTCTCTTTTTTCCTTGCTCCCTACAGGAGCATTTTTTCTTTATCAAGTAGGGCTGCTTGGCAGTCTATATAATAATCGGTAGACTCCCCCTTCTTTTTCAATGGTAAATATCGTTCCTATATTCATTTCTATTGCCTGAAC
>DASRNA010000059.1:0-5952 GCA_035647655.1 Clostridia bacterium
ACACTAAATAGGGGCCTTCTTTACTCAGCAGACTCAAAGAAATGAGGAGGAGCTTTATAACAAAGATGAGCTTAACTAGAATCTACAATCAAGCTAGACACTATTAGAAAAGTCTAGCTTAAGATCGAAAAATCACCTTAAATTTCAAGGACGTAGACCTTTATTATAATAGTTCCCATTTCTTACAATAATAAAAATAAGGTGTATTTTTTTAGCTCTACCTTACTTTTAAAAGTAAATACTCCAACTTTAAAATAAAAAAAGAGCTCCCAGGCTCTTTTTCTAGAACTCTTATTTATATTCTAAATAAATCACTTTTTCTTCCCCAGGAGCGATTTCAATCGAAATAGGCTCCAGTCCCATGTAACCCTCTGGTGGCATAATTTCCTCCAGTATATATCGGCCTCCAATTACTCTGTAAAGGCTTGTCTGGGCTTCTAACATGGTGAAAGTGGACTCCTCGTCATAAAAGTCCTTTGATTCACCCCTAGCAAAAATCAGATTAAAAAAATCATCCCCATTAGGTCTATAAAGTTCAACAACACTCCCCTGATCTTCAAGGGCCATGGTCCGATTGTAAGAATCCATAAGACGATAGGTCCCTCCTTCAACGGGATTACCTTCCTTGTCTAAAGCAAGGATTTTGATTTTTCCATAACTTTCTAAGGGGTTAGAAATTGCCGCTGCCCAGTATTCATGAGGATTGTCAGCGCTATCATGCCTTATGCTCTCAGCTGTTCGATGATCAGAAAATCCATTCATATACTCATATTCCCAAATTTTACTATCAAAACCATCTCCTTGGTGGGAAATAAGCCAGGCATGATCATCGGATTCATTAATATCTCCAGGTCGGATATGCCACTTATCAGCGTAGCTTCCTCCAAGACTAGGTTTGATGACAATATGAGAAGAGTAGCCCAGTGCTGCTAGGGGTGCAAAGGGAGAACCGTAAACCCCGTAGGTCTCATCCATTACAAGGTCCATTTCCTTGTAATCTTCCCCAGCAAAAGCTTGAGTATAGAGGTAATAAAAGCCATTTACAAATCCTACACAGTCAAGTCCGCTGCCCTCATACTGTGGGTCTACTCGGCGACTAGGGCTAATGGGAGCAATCCACTCCCCGCTTTCACGGTCAATCTCGGCAATGTGCCCCCCTAGTAAATATTGTGTACTATATGTTTCTTTTATCCAAGATGTTATTTCATCTGCTAAAGTAGTTGACCAATACATTCCCTCAGGGAATTCTTTTTTCGCCCGATGGGTATGAAAACCATCGGGCCTTACCCAATCTTCAACGCCACCATAGCCACCCTTGATAGTATAATTTACTTCCAAGGGATCTGAAAGGTAGTCCGTCATTTCTTTTCCATCCTTAGTAAGGGGGCTAATTTGATAGAAAACTGTTTCGCCTGGAAAAACTTCAATCTGCCTATCTCTAATTGTCTTATAGGAGGGCTGGGCTTTTGATTCTCGTTTAATCGAAACCCTATATTGATCCGCATCAATTACTTCATTCCAAATTACATAGGGACGGTTATTTTTCTCAATATAGCGGGGAATAAGTTTATTGACCTGCTCTTGTTCCTTAAGCTTTACTTCATCTTCCACTACTTCATAGGTGTCTAAATAAGAACCTGAAATAAGCTTATCTTCTTTACATCCAGCTTGTAATAAAACTAAAATCAAAAGAAAAAAAACTGATAACTTCTTCATATTTATCCTTGCCTTCCTTTAAAAGCGTATTTGCACATTGATTAAATTATCTTCGCCTTAACTTTAATGAACCTTAGAGGAATTGTCAATTCGCATTTTGTTCTCGTAAAGAAAACTCCACCAATAAGGCTTCTCCAATTAAGTAACCTTTGCTTCTTTTTTATTCTCTTTGATGTCCTAAAATAAGACCCTATAGGTTTTTTCCCCAAATAAATTACTCAGTAAACAGTCTAGTAAAACAAGCTAAGGTGGTAATGATTATAAAAACTCATATGTGGTAGTATGGTGATGAAATCAAAAAAATATTAAGTTTAGCCTCTTTAAGTCCAAAACTCAAGTTGAGGAAAGCTCTTTGTAAAAGACATGAAAAAGCTGATGAATACTAAAACTTAGAAAAACAGTAGTAATATCAAGTTTTTTTTCATCCACTAGTTTAAATGAACTTGTTTTATAAAAAAAGATAAATAAGAAGGTAGGAAAATACGATGAAAAAATGGATTCTTCTTTTATTTTTATTGCCATACCTATTATCTGGATGTTCTAAGAAAATAAATATGGACAATTTTATCAATGAACCTAACTTTAGTGGGATTGTCCAGGAAGTAAGTAGTCACTCTATTTTAGTAAAAGTAAATAAAGAAGAAAGTGAGCTTCTAAGTAGCGATTTAATATCCCTTTCTTTAGATGCCAAACTCGAAAAGAGTGCTAGAAACTTTAATGTAGGAGATGAAGTAAGAGTCTACTATAATGGAAACATTGCAGAAAGCTATCCTGCACAAGTCAGTGAAGTCTATGCTATAATTCTTGTAAATCCCGCCCGGGAGTAGAACAACTATAAATGAATTATTTTATCAAAATCCCTAGAGTCACCATATTGGGAAACTTTCAAAAAAACAAAGGAGCTTCTATCGTGAAGAAAATTGGAATGGTTGTGGCTGTTGAAATTGATGCTGTATTAAATAAGTTTGGGGTCCCAAAAAAAGAGATCCCCTTTATAGCTCATTCAGTCTATGAATACAAATTAGGAGAGCATACCCTATTTGTTATTAATAGTGGAGTCGGTCAAATTGCTGCTACTATGGCAACGCAATTTTTAATAACAGAATTTGAGGTGGATTTAATCGTGAATTTTGGTGTTGTAGGGGGCCTAACTCCTGAAATGGAAGTAACAAAAACATGCATCGTTGAGAGTGTAGTTCATTATGACTTTGATACATCTAGTCTTGATAAATGTGAAGTCGGTAGATACCTCGAGTATCCTAGTATTTATATCCCTACCAGCAAGCAAATAATGGATAAGGCCCTTGACATTGAGCCATCTTTAAAAAAAGTAGTATGTGCTTCTGGAGATAAGTTTATCGATGGAAAAAAAGAAAAAGAAAGGCTACACCAGCTCTACAAAGCAGATATTTGTGAGATGGAAGCCGCGGGGATTGTATTAACCTGTAATAAATACAAAACACCTTGTTTACTTATAAAAACTGTGTCCGATGGCATTAGTGGTGGGGCAGAAGAATTTGTTAACACACTTCACTCAACAGCAGAAACTTGTTTAGAAATAACAATAGCAGTTTTAAGTGAGATTTAGGCTCCAAAATGAAAGAAGCCTAATCCCCTATCTCTTAATAGAGGCCTTTTTCTCGGCACCCTGCAGTTTCTTACATTGTAGGATGCTTAAAACAATAATACTTAGATAAAGTAAGGGATAAAAAAACACCTTTACTAGATCCGGATAGGGTAGATTCCTTAGAGGAAGGACCATAAGACGCATGGCAGAAAAAGCTGCTGCATAAATAAGAAAGGCCCCTCCTTTTGGAAGTTTTCGCTTAAGATAAAGATAGTAGATGGGCAAAAGAAAGACTAAAGCAAGTCCCAGTTCAAAAAGTTGGGTAGGGTAAACTTTAATGTGTGTTGTGCTTTGCCCTAGGCTGCCTAAAAATAGAGACAGGAGTTTTTCATTTCCTCCTCTGATGGGAAAGTCCATCCCCAAAAGGGACTGCGTTGGCTTACCCCCGCAACATCCATTAAAAAAACATCCCAATCGAGCCAAAGAAAAGGCTACTACCCCAGGTAAAACAAGAGCATCTAATAGGGACCACAAGGGCTTTTTTGTTCGCCTCTGCCAAAATAAAAAGGCAAGCAAGGCTCCCAAAAGTCCCCCATAGAAAGAAAACCCTGCCAATCGAAAAGAATAAATCTTTAGATTACTGCCATAGGCTTTAGGATTTACCAGATAATTTAAGAGCCGGGCCCCTATTAGAAAGGCCGGTGCCATTAAAATAAATAGCCCAAGGGATTGTCTAAAAGGGACGCCTTGACGCCTAAGTATTGGCAAAGCTACCAGCACTCCACCCAGTGCACCTACTACTGTAAAGAGTGCATAGGCTTTAATTGAAATCTCATTTCCTAGAAACTCCCATGCGAATTCTGGATACATTTATGGATTTACCAAGGGCTTTTTATCTATTGGATTTATTATAAAGCTTCTAGTCTTTTCTCCAAAGGCCCTACTTCTTAAATAACCACTTAGCAAATTCCCTTTATTTTTACCAAGCATATAGTACCCTCTGCCCCTTTCCATCCTATTAGGTGCGATAAACCTAATAGAAAAATATCTATTCTTTCCTCTTAAATTTTCTTGTGTTATCCCAAGCCTTATCTTTTTAATCAATGACTAGTAGTATATCCCAGCTTATTCTTCTTTTTACATTTTTCTCCTATAAAGGAAATTAGCCCTTAGATTACAAGGGCTTTCAATTTATTTGATGGATTTCCCACTTCTTAGTTTAGATATTCTTCACTTTTTGACTCTAGACTATCGTTTTACTAGTAACTAAAAATCATCTGCGATGTTGTATTTTATTTCACCATCATAAAGATCTAACAGTACCTTGTCTTCATTAGATGGATGTAAAAAATGTACGGAGTATCCACTACCTAATGAGTCCATTACAAATTCAGACATAGAGCGCAGCGACTCAGTCATAAAAAGCCAAGAATCTAACACATCTTCATCCCCTGAAACTAACAGAAGTGTTGCATCAACAGTGTCTTCTTCTGTAGGAAGCAGGGTAAAAGTTTTGCTTTCTTCGATATATCTTACATCCCCCATGTCGGTGAAACTCTCTTCTATTATGTCAAAGACTGCTTCCTGGTCTAATTCCTCTTCTTTAGGGACCTCTTCTGCTCCTGCAAGAAGGTCTTCTGATTTACTTACACCCCACTTTGCTTCTTCTTCTGAAAATCCCTCGTAAATCAATTGAACTATTAGGTCATCTTTTGTAAATTCTTGGAATTCTAAATAGTTCAATGCTTTTTTTCTAGCTTGCTCTTTCCAGTCAACCTCTATACTCTTTATGGCAAATTCTACCTGGTCTTTTTCAAAGCCTTCATATTCCAGGACTTCTCTAAGACCTTTTTCTGAAGCAGCCTGGTAGGTTAAATATGTCTCTGCTGTATTTTTTGCTCGTTCTTTCCAGTCAAGACCAGCTTCTATACTCTCTACTCCATATTTTGCTGCTTCTGAACTAAGACCCTCATATTCAAGTAACTCTATTAGGCCTGTCTTTGAATAATTTGAGTATCTTGCATTTTCTTCTGCTAGTTTTTTTGCATTTTCTTTGTCAAATTCTTCTAAAGATTCTTCCTTCTCTGAAGCAGTGCTTGTACCTTCGCCACTACAGGCAACAAGACCAAGAACCATAATTATTACCATCAAAGTGGCCAGAATCCTTTTTTGGGAAATAAATTTTACTTTCATTGTATCCTCCCCTTTAAATCTAATTGCTTTTTCAAATCCTTTGGAAGTGTTTTTCCCAGGGCCTTTTCATAAAGATATGTAATCTCATAGTAAGCAAGTGTTTTATTGGTCTTATTCGGCTCGGTTATAGGGTTTTCACATCTCATCCTTTTTTTACTACATTTCCTCATTATATATCTGTTTTATTTATCATATTGTACCATACATTATTACTTTTTTTAAACTCTTTTAAGCAGTCTGAAAAATAATGTGTTAAAAAGAGTCAGCTGCAAGGTGAGGAAGTAAAGCAGTAAAGAATTTTCAATGGTTTAAATAAGAGAGTCTTACCAGGCTGAACTACCAATTTACTAGGTCTCCATCAAAACTAAAACCACCTACTGATTTAGGTGGTTTTATCTTTCAAGCTTTACTTCTATTATCTAGGCTTTTTTACCAAGAAAAGAGGGAATATAAGGTTTTTAATCCTTATCGCTACA
>DASRNA010000060.1:0-4313 GCA_035647655.1 Clostridia bacterium
TAGCTATAGCAAAAAACTTGAGCAGATTCGCCTAGAAAAAAAGGCCTTAGAAGAAAAAATTTATCGTAAAGCGGAAGATCAGCGAAACGAACTCTTTTTACAAAGAGCTGATCTTGTAGTGGAAGAAGAAAAAGAAGAACGCAGCATTCGCAGCGAACTTTCTAAAATCATCGCTGGTCATAGTGAAACATTTTTCCATAATATGCAGGAAATTGGGAAGCTTGATCACTGGATTGCCAAAGCCAAGCTTGCCAGAAGCTATCCTTCTTGTATGCCAAAACTTCTAGAGGAAAAAACGCTTCTACTTACTCAGGCAAGCAACCCCATGATAGCAGATCTTCTTAGAAGAGAAATGGCAGACTTCCAACCAATAAACCTAGAGCTTAAGGCAGGAACAACGGTCATTACCGGAGCCAATATGGGAGGAAAAAGTGTTAGCTTAAAAACTCTTCTTCTTAATGTGATTTTGGTGCATCTTGGTATGCTGCCCTTTGCAAAAGAGGCCTCCCTTGGCTTGTTTGATTTTATCTTCTATCTTGGAGATGATTATGAGGACGTTAAGTCCGGGCTATCAAGTTTTGGTGCGGAAGTACTCAAACTAAGAGATATTTTAAAAAGAACTAAAAAGGAAAAGGGCCTGCTTGTACTCGATGAACCAGCCAGGGGAACCAATCCAAAAGAAGGAAGAGCAATCGTAAAGGGACTTGCACAGCACTTTCTTGGGGGAGAAAATATTCTACTTCTTGCCACTCACTTTGATCAAATTGTTGAACCCGGAATGGTTCATTATCAAATAAGAGGTTTTGAAGGAGTGGATTTTAATAAGCTAAGGGACAATTTACAGATTCAAGAAGGAAGGTCCCTAGAAATCCTTCGATCCCAGATGGACTATCGCTTGGAGCTTGTTAGCGGAGGCCAGGAAGTACCCAAAGATGCCCTGCGTATTTGTTCCTTACTAGGTCTTGATAGGGAGCTTATTGAGACCATAAATAAATTGTTATAGGGAGGAAACATTTGAGCAAACTTAATTTAGATAAGGCCAAGGTAGAAAAGGCTAGAGAATTGGCAAGAAAAATTGCCAAAGAAACCCAGCAATTTGTAGATATTCATACTACCGTAACAGTAGAACGAACAATTTGCCGCCTTTTAGGCATTGATGGGGTCAATGATATTGAAATACCCCTTCCAAATATAGTGGTAGATCAACTGGAAGAAAACAAGGCTCTAGGTATTGGAGCTGCTTTTTATCTTTCCAATGCCATGATTCAAACAGGAAAATCACCCCAAGAAATTGCCGAGGCTATTTCACGCGGGGAGCTTGATATTACAAAGCTAGCTTTAGCAGATCCCTTTGAAATCAAAGTCAATATTCAAAAAACAGCAGAAGATATGGTAGACCAGATCAGAAAAAATAGACAAGAGCGAGAAAGCTACTTGTCGCGCTTTGGTGATGCCCAGGGAGCCTACCTCTACGTAATTGTAGCCACAGGTAATATTTATGAGGATATTACTCAGGCCAAGGCAGCTGCTAGGCAAGGAGCCGATATTATTGCGGTTATTCGAACCACAGGCCAGAGCCTACTCGACTACGTTCCCTATGGACCAACAACAGAGGGCTTTGGGGGCACTATGGCTACCCAAGAAAACTTTCGTCTAATGCGGGCAGCCTTAGATGAAGTGGGCGAAGAACTAGGCAGATATATCCGCCTGTGCAACTATTGTTCAGGCCTATGTATGCCAGAAATTGCTGCCATGGGAGCAATTGAGCGCCTGGATGTTATGCTAAATGATGCTCTTTACGGTATCTTGTTTAGAGATATAAATATGAAACGGACAATGGTTGACCAGTATTTCTCCAGGGTAATTAACGGCTTTGCTGGAGTCATTATCAATACAGGAGAAGATAACTATCTTACAACGGCCGATGCCTATGAAGAAGCCCATACTGTACTAGCCAGCCAGCTAATTAATGAGCAATTTGCTCTAATGGCAGGACTTCCTGAAGAACAAATGGGCCTAGGTCACGCCTTTGAGATGGATCCAGCCATGGAAAATGCCTTTGTTTATGAACTGGCCCAGGCCCAGATGGCAAGAGAAATCTTCCCTAAGGCCCCACTTAAATATATGCCTCCTACCAAGTTTATGACAGGAAATATCTTTAAGGGTCATATCCAGGACGCCCTATTTAATATGGTTACTGTTTTAACCGGCCAAAAACTTCAACTTTTAGGCATGATGACTGAAGCAATTCATACTCCCTTTATGTCAGATAGGGCTCTGGCCATTGAAAATGCAGAGTATATCTATCATACGATGAAGGGCCTAGAAGATGAAATCCAGTTTAAGCCCGGTGGTATGATGCAAAAGCGTGTTGCTTTTGTTATTGATGAGGCCATTGAGCTACTAGAAGAAATGGAAGGGCTAGGACTCTTTAAATCCCTAGAACTAGGAAAGTTTGGCGATGTCAAACGTCCTCAAGATGGAGGAAAGGGCCTTGCCGGCGTTACGGTCAAGGAAAAAGAATATTTCAACCCCTTTATCCCACTATTTCTTGAAAAGGAGGTAGACTAATGAAGGCAGAACTGACTAAGAAAACTCTTGATGAAAAGGTAGATCGTAAGAATCTTCGTCCCTATGGAGATACGATAAATGATGGAAAAGTTCAGCTTAGTTTTACTCTTCCTATTAAGGACGATGAAAAGGGTGTTGAAGCAGCCAAGGAACTAGCAAAAAAAATGGGTCTTCTAGATCCCCTAGTATCATGGCACCAGGCCCTGGATGAAGAGTTTACCTTTTACATTGTATATGGCTCTGTGACCCATGGGGTAAACTATGAAGATATCCATGTGGATGCAGTAGAGATTGAAACCATGACCATGGAAGAAACCGATGCCTTTATTAAGGAAAAAATAGGCCGCCCCCTGGTTATTATAGGGGCTAGTACTGGTACTGACGCCCACACAGTTGGTATTGATGCTATTATGAATATGAAGGGCTATGCTGGTCATTTTGGCCTTGAGCGCTATGAAATGATTGATGCCTATAATCTTGGCAGCCAGGTAGAAAACGAAGAATTTATCCGACATGCTGTAGAGAAAAAAGCAGATGTTCTTCTGGTAAGCCAAACGGTAACCCAAAAAGAAGTTCATATTCACAATTTGACCCATCTAGTAGAGCTTCTTGAGGCCGAGGGCTTACGAGATAAGGTGATCCTTATTGCTGGAGGTCCTCGTCTAAGCAATGAGCTGGCCAAGGAACTTGGCTATGATGCGGGCTTTGGTCCAGGTAAATTTGCTGATGATGTGGCAACCTATGCCGTGGAAGAATTTATTGCCCGGGATATGAAGTAGCAGACAAAACGAATAGAGATAAAAAGAGGAACCTTCCTAGTAAAAGAAGGTTCCTTTCCTTTTTAGGGTAGCTGGCCTCCTTTATCGGGTATATAGTAGATTGGGATTATCAATGAATAAAAAGAAGGAATGCAAAAATGAATATGAAAACAAAAAAACTTTACGATGATGCCTATATAAAAACCCACAAGGCCAAGGTACTTGCTATTAAACCATCAGGAGCTCTAGTACTAGATGAAACAATTTTTTTCCCAGAAGGAGGAGGGCAACTTCCTGATCAAGGATTTATTGAGGGCCAGCCTGTTTTGGATGTGCAAGAAGAAGGAGACTATATTCTTCACTATATCAAGTCCACAGAGGACTTTCTTATAGGTCAAGAAGTAGAGCTTGAACTTGACTGGGAAAGCCGCTTTAACAGCATGCAGCAGCATACAGGAGAGCATATTTTGACCGGTATCGCTCAGAGCCTCTATGGGACAAAAAATGTGGGCTTTCATATTGGAAAAGACATGATGCGGGTTGACTATGATAAGGAACTTAGCTGGGAGCAGCTAGAAAAACTAGAAAGAAAAGCCAATGAAGCAATCAGCCAAAATGTGCCCATTGTTAGCTTTTATCCCATGCCCAGTGTCCTAGAATCCCTACCCTATCGTAGTAAGAGGGAAATTGAGGGGGACGTTCGGGTGGTTGAGGTAAAGGGCTTTGATATTTGTGCTTGTTGTGGTACCCATGTAAGGTTGAGTGGGGAAGTGGGCCTACTAAAAATCCTTAGTAGGGAAAACTATAAGGGGGGAGTGCGCTTGGGCGTGCTTTGTGGCTTTAAAGCCCTTGAATACTTTGATAAACTCGCCAAGCAGGCCATGGAGATGAGCCACCTTCTTTGTGCACCAGCCCTAGAACTCTATCCGGCCCTAGAACAACTTTATGAAGACCGGGAAAATATACGAAGGCTCTCAGTAGAAA
>DASRNA010000061.1:0-7136 GCA_035647655.1 Clostridia bacterium
GCTATTAAAGCCCCTATGGAAGGAGGCTGGCAGGACCATAAGAGAGTCAATGCCGCTATTTGGGTTTTTATCTTGTTCTTCTAACAGGTTGGCCAAAAGATTTTCTGTGATCGAAGAGTTTACAATAAGAAGAAGCACTTCTTTTTCGGGGTCCATATTTAGGCTAAAGCCCGAAAGAGCTTGTGCCCTAGCATCTCGGCCATGGATCATGGTTGCCCCTCTTGCCCCCAAAGTTCTTGCCATAAGAATGGTTTCGTAGGATTTTCCATGTTGAACAAGGACAAAGATAAGGTCTTTATGAGTGCTGTCTCTTTGAATTTGTGGCAAGCTTTCCTCTGCCATATCTTCAAGGTGTTGAGGTAGGAGGGCTTTCTTTTTTCGGTAGGCAATAATGGTTCCCAGAATCATAAGGCTTAGAACCGGAGTCATGGCAATCATGGCAATAATACCAAAACCATCTACAAGGACATTGGCGGTGGGGATAATATCAGCTGCCCCCTGGGCAAAAGCCAGAAGAAAGGTGGCGCTCATGGGCCCTGATGCAACCCCTCCAGCATCATAGGCAATGCCAACAAAAATCGGTTCGGCAAAAAAAGATAAGAAAATAGCCAAGGAAAAACCAGGAAGTAAAAAATACCAAAGTTTAATAGCGGGTATCATAATCCGCAGCATGGAAAGGGCAATGGCTGTACCAACCCCAAGAGATAGGGTAAGTCGGATTGTTCTAATGGGAATAGCACCTGCACTGACCTGTCTAATCTGTTCGCCTAGAACATGGACAGCGGGCTCGGCTGTGACAATAATAAGGCCAGCGAGAAATCCAATAAGAGGCAGCAGGTAGGGCTGGCTATCAGCAAGGCCCATTCCTAAGACCCGGCCCATTTCCATAAAGCCTTGATTGGCACCAACAAGAAAAAAGGTAAGACCGATAAGCGAATAGATCAGGCCCCGCAAAATACCAATAAGTTCTCTTTTATTTAGTTTGAAACTTCGATAATTGTAGAATAAAAATAGCAGGGCAATGGGGCCTAAGGCTTGTAAAGACTCCATAAAAGTAGCAGGAATGCTTTGAAAAACAGGTCGTAAGACACCAGTAGTTTCAACAAAGGCACTAGCTTCTCCTAGGATGCGGCTTTGTTTTGTAAAAATAGCCATCAGCATAACAGCTGGCATAGGACCAGCACTCATGGCACCTACAAGGCCAAAGGCATTGTCTTCTGATTTATCTCCCCCCTTCATTTTTGAAAGACCGAGGGAGATGGCTAGGATAAAGGGAGTAGTAAGAGCTCCTGTGGTGGCCCCAGAGGCATCAAAGGAAATGGCCAGAAACTCATCGGCTACAAAAAAACTTAGGACAAGTATAAGGCCATAGACAATTGCCATCATAACATTATATCTTTTATTGAGCAGGACTCGAAGAGAACCAAAGGTAACCATAAAAGCAACCCCAATAGAAACAAGGGCTACCATGGACTGGCCTATAATTTGTCCCCCTGAAGCCTGTTGCACTTGAGAACCTAGGATAATTAGATCGGGTTCAGCAATATTGATTAGAAAGCCCAGAACAAAGGCAAGGACCAGGGCCTTGCTTAATTTTTTTGAGGTGGCAATTTCCGATGCCATATGAAAACCAATAGGGTTCATGGATTGGTCTACTCCCCATAAAAAAAGAGAAAGGCCAAGAAAGAGGAAAACAGCCCCCAGAAGAAAACGCAGTAGAACCTGGTAGCTGACATCAACAAGGCCAAATATAGTAAGTAGAATTAAAATAATAATAGGAAAAAGGGATTGTCCTACTTCTTTTACCTTTTGTTGTAGTAGATTCATTTGCTCTCACCGGCTTTTTCTTCCGCCTGGTAAAGACCAGTGGCTTTATTTACAGGTAGGGCGAAGATAATCCCTTGCCCCTGTTTTTCCAGCTCCATCTTGGTGGCGATTTCTTCTTGCACTTGATTTACAATATCTGTAGCTACAATAAAAAAGACAATATCTTTTTGTGGCTCAAGTAAAAGCTCAAAAAAACTGTCTTGGGGCACACCGGCCCCTCGCCCATGGAGGATGGTTCCTCCTGATGCGCCAGCCTTTTGGGCATGATAAACACAGTCCTTGGCCTTGCCGCGCTCAAGGATGCAGATAATACAGTGATATTGGTAATTCTTTGGGTCAATGCGCATATTGCTCTCCCTAAAATGCATTCTTTGGAAATGACTAAGGGGAAGGGAAAAGGATATGCCTCGATGGCGTTTATGGAGTTTAAATTCCTTGCGCATTAGCTGGTGAAGGGAATCTTCAAAGCCAGCGGGAATGGGCAAGAAAATAATATCTTTTTGGGACTCATTTAGTCCTAAAATTTCAAGCCAAGGGTTGGAGATGGTCCCTTCTCCTAGGACTACAACTCCTCCCCCTACACTAAAGGCTTGCATTTGTTTAAGTAGAGCTTCAGCGCGGCCCCTATCGACCACCGTAATAAAAAGTATTTGTGATAACATAAGCGAACCTTTCTCCAGATGGTTCCATAGAAGAAAAAACTCGAATTATAAGGCCCTGTGAGCCTCGGCCCGGAGGCTTTCTTTCCCTCCTAAGGCAAGGTCAATAGAATCCAGCAGTGTTTTCTTATCCTCTGCTAGATTGCCCCGAAGGGCCAGATAGTTTGAGGCATGGTTGGAGCGAAAGAGAATATTTTCTCCCTCAATTAAGCTAACAAGAAGCCGGGTTTCTTCCAGGACCTCCCTGGGGGAAAGAACTTGAAATCTTCCTTCTCTAATATCCCTATAAAGTTCTGTTGCTGGCTCTTGCATCAGGGTAAGAAGGCCCAGATAATCAGGAGCCATCTGGCTTACAATATGGGCACTCTTGATGGCATGTTCTTTTGTCAGCTCCTTGCCTCCAAGACCGGAAATAAGGGTAACAGAAAGAAGGATTCCTGCTTCCTTTATTCTTTTTGAAAGAGCAAGGATTTCTTCAGCAGTGGAACCTTTTTTCACTTTTTTTAGGATGGTTTCACTTCCGCTTTCTAGTCCAAGATAGGCAATGCCTAGGCCTAGATCTTTTAGCTCTTTTAACTCTCCAACGGTTTTTGTCTCTATACTCTTTGGCGAGGCATAGATGCCAATGCGCTCAACAGAAGAAAAAACCTGTTTGATTTTTTTTAGGATGGCTCGTAGACTTTCCATAGGAAGGATTAGGGCATCCCCATCCCCTAAGAATACTCTGCGATAAACATGGCGATAGGGCGCCAATTGCTCAAGGTCCCTTAAAATATCCTCTAGGGGACGTAGTCTAAAACGATCTTCTTTATACATTCCGCAAAAGGTGCACTGGTTATGCGAGCAACCAACGGTGCACTGAATAATCAGACTTGAAGCTTCTGATGGCGGACGAAAAACTTTACCATAGTATTTCATGGTAACCTCCATTTCTTTTTGGGTATCAATACATTAATTATATCAGACTTTCATAGCAAGGAGATAAATATGAAAGATATTATACTAGCAAGAGATAAAAAAGAATTATATTACCGCTATTGGCCCGCACAAAAAGAAGAAAAAGTCTTGCAACTTGTCCATGGGGCCAATGAACATTCGGGGCACTATGATGAATTTGCCCGCTGGATGAATAAGAGAGGGGTTAGTGTCTATGCTCTTGATAATAGAGGCCATGGCTTAAATCCTCTAGTAGAAGGTTATATACATATTAATCCTGAGGACTGGGAGAAACTTCCTGAGGATGTTATTTTATTAGGAGAACTAATTAAAGAAAAAACAAATAAGATACCCTATCTTCTGGGCCATAGTATGGGTTCTTTTATTGCACGAATTGTGGCCTTAAAGGGAGAAGAGTATAAGGGTTTTTTCTTTCTTGGAACAGGTTGGGAGCCCCAGCTAAAATTACAGTCCGGTCTTGCCCTTGCTGAGGGCCTTATTCTTCTTCATGGAGACCACTATCAAGGTCCCTTAATGGAAAGATTGATCTATGAGGTGTATCGACGTGAAATAATTAAAAAAGGAGATGCAAAGTCTTTTTTTGGTTGGTTTACTCAGGATCCAGATAAGCTAACAGAAGCCGAAGAGAAGGCTGCCCTAATAGAAGGCTTTTCTCTCGGAGCCTTTAAAAGCCTGCTTCACCTTGTAGAGGCTGCCCAGGAGACAGAAAATATTTCTAAAATTACAGCTCCAGTGCATTTTTTAAGCGGAGAAAAGGACCCCGTAGGTAAATCTACCAGGGCAGTGGACCAAGCCTATAGGGCCTATAAAGAGGCGCCCTTTGGAGCCTATCGCCATATTTATCCGCAAATGTATCATGAAATCTTAAATGACGAAGCAAGAGAAGAAGTCTATAGGGATTTGCTTTATCTTATGCAAATCTAAAAAGTATGCCTATATGTAAAAAAGAAGAGATTTGATTCTCTTCTTTTTTTATTGGCGTAAACTAATCCTAGGGGGTGCACATATGAAAGAGCGAGGATCAATAACGGTTTTTTTTAGCCTTCTTCTTCCATTTTTTCTTATTATTTTGCTGCTTCTTTCTGAGTTAAGTTATTATCATTTTCTTGTGCAAAGGGAAATCAGCAAGAACTATCTTGAAATTGACCATATGCTATCAGGATATAATCGGGAGCTCTTTAATGAGATGGGTCTTTTTGCCTTTAAAGGAAGAAAGGGACTAGCTCCCTTATCCGATAGGGAGATTTTGGAGGAGAGTATCCTTCTTCTTATGAAAGAAGCCCATCTTCGCGATGGTATTTATTTGGCAGAAAACCTTAGCTCGGAACTCCTAAAGACCAAGGTGGGTATTGATTTTGAATTGTTTGATCTTGGGGGACTTAATAGGGAGCTTTCTTCTATTGTATCGAGGGCAAAAAGAGGAGAGCTTTCTGAATCCATACGAATTGAGTTTTTTGCCAAAGCCCTGGCCATGCAGCCCTATATTCATATTCGAGGAATCAGCCTATATCAATTGGAAAAATATATTTCTGAGGGAAATATTAAGGCCCTGGAAGAAATAAACCCTATCTTTGTTTTAGATGACGGGATTCGAGATAATTACTATAAGTGGCAAAAATCCGTAAAGAAGTTTGACCTTCTTAATCTTCTAGGTAGTTATGCTCTGGCTGATTATGGGGTGGATTATCTGGGCTACTCTATGACAAAAAAAGAAAGAGAAGACCTGCGCAGTGAGTATATTCTGACAGGCCTTGCTCCTGGAAGTAGCCAAGAAAATATGGTAAAGGCAGAACTTTTTAGTCTACGTCTTCTTCTTAACTTAATAGAATGTTTTAGCAATCCAACAGTTAGAGACAGGATACTTTCACTTAGTGGAGGAGAACCAACCTTATTTACTGTTTTTGCCCTGGCCCAGGCCGGTCTTGAGAGCAAGCTTGATGTCAAACAAATACTCAAAAGGGAAAAAGTTCCCCTCTATAAGGGAAGGGAGGGTTTTAGGACGCTGGGAAAAGTGGGCCCCTATCAAAAGGGTTGGACCTATCCTGAATATCTTAAGATTTTGCTGGGACTTGTTTCCAAGGAAGTTTATTTTTCGCGGCTTAGCCTAGCCATAGAAGAAAATTATGATATTTTACTGGAATTTTCTTTTACCGGTATGCAAAGAAAAAAACTGCTGAGCTTTAAAGGCAACTATCTTCCCTTTGAAATAGAAAAAGAAATTGAAGGGAGGCTTTACTATGTACCCCTACCAGAAGGGTAGTCTAAGTTTAGAGGCGGCTTTTGTTATTTCTGTTTTCCTTGTATTACTTATGCTTTTTTATGGGATGATTTATGGTTATAGGGCCCAAAAACTGGCCTTTGAGGCAGCAACCATTTTTGTTTTAGAAAAGAACACAGAAGTTCTGCTTGAAAAAGATTTTGAGGAAAAACTGACTAGCTCCCTTATTTCTGTAGAAAAGGGCTATATATTTAAGACCATGAAGCGCTTTGAGGAAGACTTTTTTTATAAAGAAAATGGCTTTTCTCACCCCTTAGAAGAGGTTGTCTTTATTACTGATTATGGGAAGATGTATCACCTTCCTGGCTGCCCTACGGTAAAAAAGAGTCTTCGACCTGTAATGAAAAAAGATGTTCCACATCTTAGCCCTTGCAGTGTTTGTCATTAAAAAAAGCCACTCTGGGTGGCCTTTAGTAGTAGCAGACAATCGCACAGGGGATAGCCTCAATATTTGCTTTTTGATATTGAAGGTGCTCGCCATCGACATCCATTTCACTATCTGTTTCAACACATAGGTCCTTTGTGGTGAAGTAGTCAACATAGCGATTATTTATATGTGTCCCTCGGTCAAGCTTTATGGCAATGTCTAAAAGGTTGACAAAGGGCGCTTTTTTTATTAGAAGGGCATTGAGATAACCATCATGTATACTGGCATCGGGGGAAAGATTTTTAAAACCACCAATGGTGTGGGAATTGCTAACTAAAAAAGCAACATACTCTCCCTTATAATGATAGCCCTCACTTTTAATTTCAATATTATTATAGAGCCCTCGAGTGACAATTTCTTTTAGTCCTTCCATATAATAGGCAAAGGAGCCAAGAACGCTCTTAAGCTGATAGTCTGTATTATGGGCTACCTCTGATAGCATGCCACAGGCCACGACATTGATAAAGTACCGATCTTCCACTTTACCGATATCTATTGTGTTGGCCTTGGCTTCCTTTATAAGAAAGCGGGCATATGCCCTTGGAGATTCGGGTAGTTTTAAATAGGAACAAAAATCATTGGATGTTCCACCGGCAAAAGGCGCCAGGGGGAGTTTTTTCTCTGAACGCATAATTCCATTGATTACTTCATTTAGTGTTCCATCTCCTCCAACAGCCAGGAGTAAATCCACCTCTTGTAGCTCACATTGTTTTTGCGCTTCATTGGCGGCGTCCATCATCCCACCTGTAGGATGGTAGGAAACCCTATGGCCCTCTTGAAGAAGGGCCAAGGCCAACTCTTCGCCCATATTGGTATTTGATCTTCCAGCTTTAAGATTATGAATGATATGTATTCGCATAAATCCTCCTTGTGTCATTATACTCTAAATTGAGGGGGGATGATAGGCAGAAGTCTATCTTTTCAAGGGGGTATAGATGGGGTATAATCAAATACATAGAAAGAGGAGGTATGATGAAAGAGTTAATAG
>DASRNA010000062.1:0-5512 GCA_035647655.1 Clostridia bacterium
ATATACAGTGTATCATGTCTAGTAATAAATGCAATAAAAAATGCAACATTTCATAATACTCGCAATTATGAAAGCTGCATTGCATATCATTTTTTAATAATAACCCAGGCCTCGGGAGGATGATTTTTGCCATTGTAATGAGTGAGGCGGAAAATATCTGCCTGATTTTGGGGTAAATCCAAATTTTCCAACATTTTAATCTCGTCCTGACCTTTAGGATGTTTATAGGCTACGATCAATATCCGTCCACCAGTATGTAAGAGTTCTAAGCCCTTTTTAATAGCAAGCTGGGTGGTTTCTGCTCTAGTACATATCCTTTTATCACCACGGGGCAAATAGCCAAGATTAAAGATGATAAGATCTACTTTTTCCTTTACATAGAGATCCATTTGGCTATGACAGTCCTTGTAGAGGCGTACATTATAATCTTTAAGAAGGAGTTTGGCCTCTTCAAGTGCCTCTTTTTG
Organism: Clostridia bacterium; assembly: GCA_035647655.1. Taxonomy (GTDB): domain Bacteria; phylum Bacillota; class Clostridia; order Peptostreptococcales; family Acidaminobacteraceae; genus DTU036. The sequence continues at coordinate 468 of DASRNA010000062.1, forward strand.
AATTTCAAATCCAATTAGCCTCTTAGAGCGACTAGCTAAGATTAGACTATCCCTACCCCGGCCAACTGTTGCATCAATAGCTAGATCTATATTTTCAGGAATAAGCTGATGAACAAAATCAAGTGCGGAGCGCATGCTTTAACCTTTCTACTTCTTTAATTTTAAGGGGAAGAAATTCTGCTTCTGGAAGATCTCCCAGGCTAAAGGGTCCCACTCTAATTCTACGTAGATCTAGAACAGTTTTACCTTTTATTTCTACCATGCGTCTTAATTGGCGGTTTCTTCCTTCAACCAGAGTAAAGAGATATTGTTTTTCTCCTATTTTTTTTATTGTGATGGGTCTTGTTTTATAGCCATCAAGATAAACGCCCATTTCAAGACTTCTTATTTCCTTTGTTGTAAGCTCAGTATTTAGGGTCAGAATATAATCTTTATCAAAGCCATAGCGTGGATGAATAAAGAGTTGTGCAAAATCACCATCATTGGTGCAAAGAAGTAGCCCATGGCTATCATAGTCCAGTCTTCCCACAGGAAAAATTCTTTTTTTTCCCTTATAAAAATCAATAACAGTTTTTCTTCCTCTAGAATCAGAAACGGTGGAAAGAACTTTTTTGGGTTTATTAAAAGCAAAGTATACAAAACTTTCAGCCCCCATTAGGGCCTTGCCATTTAGTAGAACTTCGTCTTCTGGACTGACCTTTTGTCCTATTTTTGCCAAAACCCCATTGACATGGACTCTGCCCTGCCTGATTATATCTTCGCTTTTTCGGCGAGAGGCGACACCAGCCCTGGCCATAAATTGTTGCAATCTCATGCTTGGTCTCCTATCGTTGGCAATTCATCGAGATTTTTAAGATTAAAATTCCTTAAAAATCTTGGGGTTGTAATATAAAGTTTGGGATTTCCTAGGGTATCAAGGGTCCCACTAACACTGATTAGATCTCGCTCTAGAAGGACTCGAATGGAATAATCTGATGAGACCCCCCGTAATTCATCCACTTGCACTCTTGTTACTGGTTGTCGATAGGCAATAATTGATAAAACCTCCAGAGTTGATGGTCCCAGTCCCCTATTAGGAGAGCTTCCTAGAAAAGCTTCGATCAAATCATCATATCGTCCATTGCTAGCTAGTTGGTGAAAATTACCAAAAGACTGGATGGTAATTGCCTTTTTCTGATTTTCATATTCTTGGGCAAGTTCCTCAATAAGTTTTTCAGTAGTTGAAGGGGTTAGCTTTAAAAGAGAAGCTGCTCTTCTTGTTGAAAGAGGTTCTCTTGCTACAAATAACAAAAGCTCCAATTTTCTAAGATCTTCCATGACTTCTCCTTTCGATTTCTATATCACTAAAGTTCTCTTCTTGATGCACAAGTATTCTCTGGTCTTGGGCTAATTTTAAAAGAGCAAGGAAACTAGCTACTTGTTTAGCCTTTGGAGCATCCATAAGCAAGCTTGTAAAATTCAATTTCATTTTATAACTCAAATAGGTGAGTATTTCTTTTTGCTCTAAAAACACTGAATAACTGTCCTTTTTTAACTTATCATAAAGCAGGCTGTAATTATTATAGTCATGGCGGTTTAAAACATCCTCCATGGCCTTTTTAAGGACCGAACTATCCAAATCAAAAACAAGGCTTGCTGGTTTAGGTTTTGGTAGAATAAAGGGCAAATCATCACTGTAAATTTTTAGGGGGGCTTCTCTTGTCATAAGAAAAAGAGTTGCTTCTTTTACCTTTTGGTATTCTAGTAGTCGATGTATAAGATTATAACGTGGATCTGTATCATCACTAAAGGCAGATTCTAACTGGTGGTCTGGAAGGAGCATCTGGCTTTTAATTTCCAAAAGATAAGCCGCCATTCGTAAAAATTCAGCTATTTCCTCCGATGGAATCGTTCTACTTTTCATTTCCTCAAGATAAGAGGAGGTGATTTGATTAATAGGAATATTATAGATATCTAATTCATCCTTTTTAATCAGTTCCAATATAAGATCAAGGGGTCCAGTAAATTCTTCTAGCGATATATTTAGCTCCACATTTCCACCTTAGATTGTCCACTTTCTTCATATACAAGAGCCCGGATTAATTTGTGGCTCTTAACCTTGTTTTGGTTTAAAACAATTGAAGAAAGAAGTTTTGCCTCAGAGTCTGTAAAAACATTCTTTCTACTAGAATATAGTTTTGCCAGAAGGTCTCCTTTTTTGATATAATCACCGATTTTAAAGGGCAAATAAATTCCAGCGGTAAGATCAATGGCTTCATCCTTTGTTTTTCTTCCTGCGCCAAGAATAGAAGCGCTCTCACCTATTGCTTGAGTATCAAAGCTTTCAATATAGCCAGAAGATGGTGCGTAAACTTTTCTTTCAAATAAAGGCTGGACAAAGTTAAGGGACTTGCCTCCTTGGGCTTTTACGAGCTCAAGGAACTTATCATATCCATAACCACTTTCTAGATGTTTTCTTGACACCTCATAGGCTTTATCCATATTCTTACACTTTCCAGCCATAATTAAAAGTTGAGAAGAAAGAACTAGTGTTAATTCCTTTAGGTCTTGAGGTCCCTTGTCTTGTAATAGCTCAATGGCTTCTTCTACTTCAATACTATTTCCAATCTTATAGCCCAGGGGTTGATCCATGGAGCTTATAATGGCTCTGGTTTTTTTGCCTGCCCTCTCACCAATAGAGACCATAATTTTAGCAAGGTGGATTGCTTCATCTATATTTTTTAAAAAGGCTCCGCTTCCTACCTTTACATCTAAAAGGATATAGTCAGTTCCAGCAGCGAGTTTTTTGCTCATAATACTGGAGGCAATTAGGGCTGGATGATCTACAGTAGCAGTTACATCTCGAAGGGCATAAAGAAGCTTGTCTGCAGGGACAAGGTTTTTTGTCTGAGAAATAAGTGCTAAGCCTATGTCATTGCTTTGTTGTATAAAATCTTCTTCCCTAAGTTCAGTAACAAATCCAGGTATAGATTCCAGCTTATCAATGGTGCCCCCTGTATGACCTAGTCCACGGCCACTCATTTTGGCCATAATAAGACCTAGACTAGCTATAAGGGGTGCTAGGGTCAAGCTTGTTTTATCTCCTACCCCACCGGTAGAATGCTTATCGACTTTTATTCCCTCAAGGGCAGAAAGATCCATCTTATGACCTGAGTTTAACATCTGCCTTGTCAGGAAGTAGGTTTCCTCCTCATCTAAATCCTGTAAAAAACAGGCCATAAGAAAGGCTGAAGCCTGATAATCAGGAGTATCTCCAGAAACATAAGATGAAATAAAAAAGGCAATTTCTTCTTCTGTGAGCTTTTCTCCTTTTCTTTTTTTATAAATCACATCATACATTCTCATGCTTTAACACACTTTCTCCGCGTTTTGAGCCTTGAGCACCTAGATAGTCATAGATGGTAGCTGCTATGGTATGAAAACCCCTTCTACTTCCAATATTTCTCGGGTTAATTCCTTTTTTATAAAAGAGAACGGGTACTCTTTCTCTTGTGTGATCTGTTCCCTTAAAGCATGGATCATTGCCATGGTCAGCAGTCATTATTAGAAGGTCGTCTTTACGCAGCTTAGAGAGAATTTCAGGTAGACGCTGATCAAATTCCTCCAGGGCCTTGGCATAGCCTTTAGGATCTCGCCTATGGCCAAATTGCGCATCGAAATCTACAAGATTAGCAAAGAGAAGCCCGGAAAAATTAGTATCCATTTTCTTAAGGATCCAATTTACCCCATCCATATTGCTATCAGTATGTTGTTCTTGTGTTAATCCAGACCCATTAAAAATATCGTATATCTTCCCAACACTGATTACATCAAAGCCTTGCTGCTTTAAATGATCAAGAAGGGTTGGTTCAAAAGGAGATAAGGAGAAATCCCTACGATTAGAGGTTCTTGTGTAATTCCCATTTTCGCCTATAAAGGGACGAGCAATCACGCGTGCTAGAGCATGATCTCCTCTGAGGATTTTTCTGGCTATCTCACACATAGCGTATAATTCCTTTAAGGGTATAACATCTTCATGAGCAGCAATTTGAAAGACACTATCATTAGAAGTATAAACAATGGGTTTTCCTGTTTTTATATGTTCAGGGCCATATTCTTTGATTACCTCAGTGCCACTGTAGGGCAAGTTGCATAAGGTCCCCCTGCCTATCTTCTCTTCAAATTCATCCATAATTTCTTTAGGAAAACCATTGGGATAGGTTGGCAAAGGAGTATGAATTTCTAGACCTGCAATTTCCCAGTGGCCAATGGTAGTATCTTTACCTGCAGAAATTTCTTCTAAAGAACCGTATAAAGCTAGGGGATCAGATATATCTTCTATATAATCAACTTCATTTATATTGCCAAGGCCAAGCTTTCTAAGATTTCTTATATCCGGATTTTCAGACATAACAGATTTTAAGGTATTGGCTCCTAGATCACCAAAAGCCTCGGCATCAGGGGCATTTCCAATACCCAATGAATCTAAGATAATTATAATTACTCGTTTCATTTTACTCTCCTTTAGCGCGAAAAATCATATTTTTGGCTGTTTGAAGACTTGCCTTATTAAGTTCAGCGCTCATCATTGTTGCAAGGACTTCCTCATGTTCTTTTTGATTTAGTTTTTTTACTGATGTTCTTCCATCCTTTTTCTCTAAAAAGAAATGTTCATCACTAAAAGCCACAACTTGAGGCAGATGGCTGATGGCAAGGATTTGTCGTGATTTTGATAGGTGGTGAATTTGTTTTCCCACCTGATGGGCTACCCTACCAGATATGCCTGCATCTATTTCATCAAAAATCATAGTTTCATCATCCGTTGAAAGAATGCTCTTTAGAGCCAACATTAAACGACTCATTTCTCCGCCAGAAAGAATATTTGCCATTGGGCGAAGGGGGCCTTTATTCATGGAAGCAAGAAAACTTAGCCTATAATGGCCATCAAGATAAATTTCTTCTGGATTTTTTTCATCAATAGCCAGGGAGAATTCTGCTTCATCTAATTCAAGAAATTGTAAAACTTCTTTTAAACCTTTAGCCATTTTTGCAAAGGATTTCTCAGC
>DASRNA010000063.1:0-3582 GCA_035647655.1 Clostridia bacterium
CATAAGAAGCACTGCTTTTGCTGAACTTCCATAGGGCATCCCACCAAGAGCACGGTGGCACTCAAAATATACATAAAAACTATTTCTTACTTCAACTTCTATCAAAAAATCAGGATTATGTACATCTACTCGAAGTTGGGGAAATTTCTTTAATACAAAAGATCCAAGATGACTATTTAGCTCAGGCGAATTCATAGGATATTTCTTATTGGTCCGCCGCGCCTCTATTTTAAATGTCATGCCTGCTAATTCGTAAGTTGCCAGCATCTGCCCTATTTTTTCTTCTAGGGCCTCCAAATCAAGAGGGACTTTTTCACAAAGACAAACTTGCACAAGGCCAAAGGTGTCTTTGACTATCAAGGGAACCAGATCATCTTCATAATTTACATAGATTCTTCCTGTTTCAGATATTATTTCTACTTGGTAATCCTTTAGGCGGGCCTTTATATTTTCAATCAACTGACTTTCAAAGAAATAACGATTTTTTCCTTTAAGACCAATCTCTCCATATTTTAATAATAAAAGTTTCATAGGTATTTTTTCAACTCCTTTAAGCTTTGAGAAAGGATTTCTAGCATAGTCTCAGCTTCTTTATGGGTGTTCTCAACAGAAAAAGAAAAGCGCAGCATTCCCCTAGCAAGCTCCTGAGACGCAAGATAAGGCGCTATGCGTGCTTCCTTGCCGCTTCTAGCGTGGCAGGCGCTTCCTGCTGATACATAGACACCCTTTAGGGAAAGGGCTGTGGAAAGGACTTCTGAGGGCACAGGAAAGCTTACAGCAAGAATATAAGGGCTAGCATCTGGAGGCGAAATAAGCCTTCCTCCTAGGTCTACAAAGCCTCTACCTAGATAGCTATTTAGCTTTTTGATGTAGTTGTAGTTTTCTTGCATTTTTTCTTCTTTTAGGATATGACCCAGGGCCAAAATAGCTAGGGTATTTTCCGTTCCTGGTCGAAGATTTGATTCTTGTCCTCCTCCAAAAAACAAGGGCTCAATAGAAAGACCCTTTCTACAATAAAGAATGCCAAGACCCTTTAGCCCTCCCACTTTATGGGAGCTAAAACACGCCATATCAACCTGCTCCTTGTTTACATCAAGGGGTAATTTTAAAAAAGTCTGAACACAGTCTCTATGATAAACAATATTTTTTTTCCTTAGAGCCTCTCCCAATCCATCCAAGCCATAGTGCTCCCCTGTTTCATTTTGGACACTCATAAGACTTACAAGAATCGTATCATCTCTTAGATGTTCTAAGATCTTTTGCTTACTTGTAAGATTTTTTGGTGAAAGCCTGGTTACATTAAATCCTTGGCTTTCTAAAAAATCGAGGTTTTTTTCTACTGAGTCATGTTCCACGGCAGAACTTATTATATGACCTTTCTTCTTATAACAAAAACCCTGAAGGGCAAGGTTATTGGATTCAGTGGCACCAGAAGTAAAATAAATTTCTTCTGGCCTAGCACCAATAAGTCTTGCAATCTGAGTCCGAACATTTTCAAGCCTTTTTCGCTGCTCCAAACCCAGTTTATGGGAGGAAGAAGGATTATATCCACTTAAGCTGGATAGTTCATAAAGGCTTCTATTTAGCTTTTCTGATGGGGGACTTGTTGCAGCATGATCAAAATACATTTTTCCTCCTTTTTTACTCTATCATGTTATAATAGCGGGGTAGAAAAGTAAAGGAGGGGCAATGAGCAAAATCTTAATTATTTTTACCGGTGGTACAATAAGTATGAGCATTGATAAAAATCTCGGTGCCGCTGTTCCAAACCTTAGTAGTGATGATATATTGGGAATGATCAAAAACCTAGATGAATTTAGTGAAATCGAAGTCCTAAACTATGGTGAATTTCCCGGTCCGCAAATTTCTCCTGAAAAAATGATGGAACTCTCCATGCTTATTCAGGAAAATATTAAAAGAGAGGATATTCAAGGTGTTATTTTGACCCATGGAACAGACACCCTGGAGGAAACAGCCTTTTTTCTTGACCTTAACCTTAAGACCACAAAACCTGTTGTAATTGTAGGGGCCATGCGAAATGCTTCTGAACTAGGCTATGATGGTCCTAGTAATTTAGCGGCAGCTATTGTGACGGTTAAAAGCCCTGAAAGCGCTGATCAAGGAGTCCTTGTTGTCTTAAATAATGAGGTCAATGCAGCTAGGGAGGTTACTAAAACCAATACCCTTAGTCTTGACACCTTTAAATCAACTGAATTTGGCCCTCTTGGTATTGTTGACAACAATGAGGTGCTCTTTTTTAGAAAAAGAGTTCATTATAGTCAAATTCTTGTAGATCATTTTGAAAAAGAAGTTTATCTACTAAAGAGTTATGCCGGTATGGATAGGTCCCTGATAGATTTTCTTGTGAAAAAGGGAGCGAGGGGCATTGTTATTGAAGCTATGGGCCGGGGCAATCTCCCACCCTTGGTGGTTAAAGCAATTAAAGATGCCATAAAACAAGACGTTATCGTAGTCATTGTTTCCCGCTGCCCCTCAGGAAGAGTCCTTGGTACCTATGGCTATGAAGGTGGGGGAAAATTTATTAAAGATCTGGGAGCCTTCTTTGGCACAAATCTTAATGGCCAAAAAACCAGAATTAAACTTATGCTTGCCCTTGCCTATACACAGGAATATAGCCAACTAAAAAAGATTATGGAAAGTGATAGTTATATATGTATCTCCTAGAAGAGCATATCGATCTAAATATGGATCTTCCCCAGGGTTTTGTTTTCGATATTGAAACTACTGGACTAAGTCCAAGCTTTAATCGAGTTGTTATGATTACCTATGCCTATCAAGACAAGAAACAATGGGTATTAAGACAAGAAATGGCCGAAGAGGACCAGGATGAGAGCCTCTTGCTTCTAAACTTTTGCCAGTTAAGCAAGAACTTTCTCTACGCTGTTCACTACAATGGGCAAAGTTTTGATCTACCCTTTATTAATAAGCGATTGGAATATCTAGCCCTTGCTCAACCCTTTGATAAAAGAAGGGGCTTTGACTTATATCGTTATTTGAGGAAAAATGATCATAAGGGAAGTTTAAAACTCTTCGATCAAGAAAAAAAAGCGGGTTTTTTTAGAAAAGATACCCTAACAGGAAGAGAATGGGTCCATCTTTTTAATCAGTTTAAAAAAGATAAAGAAAAAGCTCAAAGAGAGGATCTACTTCTTCACAATAAGGAGGATGTTTTAGGCACTCTTGCTATTTTGAAAAAAGAAAAAGCCTTCCAAGACCAGCTTCAAGCCCGTCTTTATAAGAGTGTCCTCATTTTAGATGCCTATCCAGGAAAAGACGAAATACGACTTCTTCTTTATGATGGAGACGTCTCCACCCTTGACATTCCTGCTCTTTCCTATGATAATCTACTTTTTAGCATAGACTATTGCAATGATTGGTCTGCACAAGAAAAAAGAAAGGCCCTACTGGCATATGATGAAAAATGTTTTTTTGAAAACATAAAGAGGGAACTTCAGCGAATAAAGAGAAATTGTCCCAAATAAAAGAGTGCCGCGAATCCCCTTACCCAAAAGATTCCCGGCACCCCACAAATATAGGAGTTAGTTTATTTAATGTTTCTTT
>DASRNA010000064.1:0-3056 GCA_035647655.1 Clostridia bacterium
TTATTATACTGAGTCTATTAGGTGCACTGGCTCAGTTTTTTGTACCCATTAATTACAATTTGGCGGATTATATTCCCGATAATGCCCCATCCACCCAGGCCATGCATTTAATGGAAGAAGAGTTTGACCAGCCCATTCCAAACCTTCGGGTTTACATACCAGATTTAGGCCTGACCCAGGCTCTAGAGTGCAAAGAAAAACTAAGTGAGATTGTCCATGTAAGGCAGGTTCTTTGGCTGGATGATTTTTACGATATAAAGCAGCCCATTGAACTAGCAGACAAAGAGCTCCTAAAGGCCTATTATAAGGACAGAGGTGCTCTATTTATGGTGGCAACAGATCTTGATGATACCACCAGGACCCTGACTGAGATGCAGGAGCTAATTGGGATCGATGGTTCCATTGAAGGCCAGGTAGTAGACCTAGCCAAGGCCCAGTCCTCAGTGGATAGTGAGATGCTCATTATCCTTCTTATTATGGTTCCCTTGGGTTTAATTATCCTAAACCTAGCAACCAGTAGCTGGATTGAGCCCCTGCTTCTTTTTGCAACCATTGGCGCTGGAGTTCTTATGAATATGGGAACAAATATTGTTCTTGATTCGGTGTCCTTTATTACCGCTGCTGTTTCAGCGGTGCTTCAGCTGGCTGTTAGTATGGACTATGCCGTTTTTCTTTTGCACCGATTTGGCAGCCTGCGCAAGGAGGGCTATGAGATGGAAGAGGCCATGGAACTGGCCATTGTAAGATCTTCCAGGGCCATCCTGGCCTCTTCTTCCACTACAATTTTGGGCTTTTTGGCCCTGGTTTTTATGCAGTTTAAGATTGGCCCAGACCTAGGGCTTGTCCTGGCCAAGGGAATCCTCCTTAGTCTTATTAGTGTTATCTTTCTCTTGCCTGTTTTGGTTCTTTATTTTCACAAGGCCATTGAGAAAACAGCCCACCGCTCCTTTCTTCCTTCCTTTGCTATAGCGGGGCGCTTTGTAAAGCGGATTCGCTACCTGGTTCTTATTCTCACTCTTCTTGCCCCGCTCTTTTTTATCGCCCAGCAGAATAATGATTTTATTTATGGCACCGCCGAGTATCCAGCAGGCTCAAGGGAGCAAAGAGATCAGGAAATTATAAGTGACATCTTTGGCGATGAAGTTTCCTTGGCCATTATGGTTCCCAGAGGAGAGCTAGGAAAAGAAAAGGTTTTTGAAGAAGAACTGGCTCAGATTCCTGGTGTACTTGGTATTATGAGTTATACAAGAAATGTGGGCAGTTTAATGCCCCCAGAAATGATTAATGAAGATCTGGTGGGGGCCCTGCTAAGTGATAATTATAGCCGGATAAATCTTACCCTGAAGGGCCCAAAAGAAGGAGATGGACCCTTTGGGATTGTAGAAGATGTAAGAAGAGTAACAAGCAAGTTTTATGCTGACCAGGCCCATGTTCTAGGGGAGTCTGTTATCAACTATGATATGAAAACCACAGTAGAAAAGGACAATGTTATTGTCAATGGCCTGGCCATTTTATCGGTGGGGTTAGTTCTTATGATCAGCTTTAAGAGCCTTATGATCCCCCTACTTTTACTTTTAACCATAGAAACAAGTATTTGGATGAATCTTTCTGTGCCCTATTTTACGGGAACAAAACTAACATATATTGGGTATTTAGTCATTAGTACCCTGCAGCTGGGGGCAACGGTGGATTATGGGATTCTTTTTACCCAGCACTATCTTGATAATAGGGTCTTTCGAAATAAAAAAGATTCGGTCTACCACTCCTTTATGGAGACCATTGGGGGGCTACTACCCCCGGCCCTGATCTTGATTTCTGCCGGTTTTATCCTCTATTATGTATCCAGTCTGGCTGTAGTAAGTGAACTGGGCCTGGTCCTTGGTAGGGGCGCCCTGACCAGTTTTTTAATGGTTATCTTCTATCTGCCAGGGCTACTAAATATGTTTGATCCCCTAGTGGAAAAATTAACCTATAAAGCAAAGTTTTACAAAGAAAAAGAATAAAAGGTATTTATTTACTAGGACCTTTTTGGGTAGGATAAGCAAATTGCAGGGTATAAAGAAGAAGAGCGCCTGCTCTAGTTAGATTTAATAAGAAAAATTCAGGAGGACCTATGAAAAATAAATATATAAAGAGAGTCTTATCTCTTTTTCTAGCCCTGCTTATACTAAGTCCCCTTAGCCTTGTTAGTTATGGGCTTGGTAAGGCAGAAAAACTAGAAAAAGAAGAGATTATCTATGCAAAACTAGATTTTAATGGAGAAAACGACCTTCTTATTGCTGTTAGTGGTTTTCCCGAAGGCTTTAAAGGAAAAGACTATGGCGACTTTAGTGAGGTCGCCAACTTAAGTACGCCAGAAGAACTGGTTTACAAAGATGGTAGCATTAATATAGATGCCAAGGAAAACTTCTATTATCAAGGAAAACTAAAAACAAAAGACCTTCCTTGGCATATTTCCATGAAGTGGACCCTAGATGGGTTGCCCATTGCAGAAGAAGATCTTTTAGGAAAAAGCGGCCATCTAAAGCTGGTCTATAATATAAGACCCAATCCCGCTTGTTGTTCTAAGTATTTTGACTATTATATTGTCCAGTCGGGTTTTAACTTTAATGTGGACCAGGTAAGAAACCTAGAAGCCCCTGATGGGACCCAGGCAACTGCAGGCTCGGTTAAGATGGTTAATTTTATGAGTTTTCCAGGAGAAACAAGCACCTATGTTTTAGAGGCTGATGTGGACAACTATGAACCGGGCATGGTGCAAATTGGGGCCCTGCCCCTAAACCTTGCCCTAGATCTATCAGAAATCTCCGAGTATACGGGGGACCTTAAAACCCTTGAACTGGCTATTGCCCAGTTAAATGGGGGGACCTGGGAATTTCTTGATGGCCTTTATCAGATAAAAGAAGGAGCCACGGCCTATAAAAATGCCGGGCATGAACTTCTTTCTGGTCTAGACCAGCTAACGGGGGGCCTAAAAGGCCTTACGGATGGTTCTTCCCAAATAAGTGAAGGCCTAGGAGACTATAGTGAGGGAGTGGCAGAATTTGAAGAGGGCA
>DASRNA010000065.1:0-6478 GCA_035647655.1 Clostridia bacterium
GTATATACAGGGATATACTATAAATACAAAAGAAAGATAAAAAGAAAGGTGAAGATAGATTAAAAGGAGGGGACAATGGCTGCTATAAGGTTAATTAAATGGGGAAACAGCCAGGGGATACGGATACCAAAAAACGTTTTAAAAAAACTAAATTTAAATACGGACAACCTAGAGGATCAAAAAATAAAATTCCACCTAGAAGTTAAGGATGGTCAACTTCTACTAAGTCCTATGGAAGAAAAAAGCAAGCTTGAAGAGTTATTTTTGCATTTTGATGGAAATCCCGAAGATTACAAGACAAGTATTTCTTGGGGAGAGCCTGTGGGTAAAGAAGTTTGGTGATTAGCTTTTAAATAAAGCCGCTGTTTATAAAGGTAAACAGCGGCTTTGAAATTACTAGAATGATTTGGCATTAACTACTATAGGCTTAGTAAATCTTGATATAAGGCCTCAAAAACTCTTTTCACTTCTTGAAGTTTATTTAAGGGAAGTTTCTCAACATAAACAAAGTTTCTGCTACGAAGATCAAGCATTCTGTGATGTTCCACTAAAATAGATCCCCGAATTTCAGTCTGTGAATCCAGTAAAACGTGGGTTGGGAACCCTTTTTTTATTTTTGTTATAGGAGCAACAGAGGTCATGCCATTTAACATGCTGTTTTGACTTTTGGGATCTGTTAAAACCACTGCTGGTCTATAGCCGTGCTGCTCGTGGCCTTCTGTAGGGGAAAAGTCTAATTTAATAATATCACCAAAATCCAACTCGCTTACCCTTTTATTTTTTTGCATCATCTAGGCTTGTCCTTTCTAAAAAACCTTTACTCTCATATTTTGCAGTATTGTTTTGCGTGCTAGCCTTGCTTACCAGCTTGTCTAGAAATAAGTAGGGGCTCCTTGATAGTTATGGTCTTATTGCTACTATTATTTTTGCTAAAGCTATTTGGAAAAACTGACTTGAGCGACTCTTCCTATTTTCCCCTAATCTACCTTATATTATTTGTCTTGCCCTTTTGTTTTTTAAGAAGTTCCTTAAAGGCTTTGATAAAGTTTTCGTCCATGTCATCAACTTTTCTGGCAAAAGATAATATGACTTCTTTTTGTTCTTGGGACTTACAATCTAAAGATATGATAATTTCTTTGTTTGTCAGATCGACTGCATTTAGGAGCTCTAGATATTGAGTTTTGTCTAAATCATATTGGCTTTTAATTTTATCAGCCCAGTCTCTTGGGACTTTTCTTTTGCCATTTTCTACCGATGATAGGTAGGATGAAGAGACACCTATTTTATCGGCCATATCTTTTAACACTTGATTTTTGCTTAATCTTAGATGTCTTAGCAAGAGTCCGAATTTTGTTAGCATAGCAGTCCTCCTAGTCTTGCGAATGAATAAGCCTTTCTATACAAAACAGTATCATAGTTTCACAGATTTGTAAAACTATTTCTGAAAAAGCAAATATGGTTTTGCCCTAGCCTGTAGTCTATGGCAAGAGTTGATACTATAATAAAGGAAGATCTATATGGAATCGATTTATGCAAGCTTATCTTGCGTAGGATTTACAGGATAAGCTTTCCTCTTAAAAGGACAGCTTATGACAGGTTTTCTAAATATTATTTTTATTGGATTTATAAAGGGCTGGTAAATTAGACCGTCCACTTCTTGCTTTGGACCTAAGCTACTTTTTTTTGTCCCTATACTCTGTTACAATACAAGAGGAGAAAATATATGTTTGAATATTGTTCGCTTGTTAGTGGCAGTTCAGGAAACTGCCACTTTATTAAAACTTCATCAGTAAAAATCCTCATTGATGTGGGCCTTAGTGCCCGCAGGGTGACTAAGGGCCTGGAGCAAATCGGAGAATCCATAGAAGAGATCGATGCTATTTTTCTTAGCCACGTTCATGGAGACCATACCAGGGGGCTCAATGTGCTTTTTAAGCGCCATAATTTTGATCTTTATGCCCATGAGAGTGTGATTGAGGCCATGGAACTTGGTCCTAGCTCTCGCATTTATCCTCTTGATGGGCGGGCGGATCTCAAGGATCTTAAGATAGAAACCTTTAAGCTGCCCCATGACGCCCCCATCACCTATGGTTTTCGCCTAAGCTATGATAAAAGGGTCCTCAGCATTGCCACAGACCTGGGCTACGCCCCAGAGGAAGTGGTGCAGATGCTCTTACCCAGTGATTTTTTAATTATTGAGGCCAACCATGATGAGGACCTTGTAAGGGTAGGCCCCTACCCCTATAGTCTTAAAAGAAGAATACTAGGAGAAGAGGGCCATCTATCCAATGAGGATGCAGGCAGGCTTATCTCTAGAATTTATAAGGAAGAAGAGCGCCTGCGCTTTGTTATGCTGGCCCATCTTAGTGAAAAAAACAATTACCCAGAACTGGCCCGAATGAGTGTGGAGAAAATTTTAAAGAAAGAGGGAATAAAGGTGGGAGAAGATCTACTCTTAGATGTTGCCCACCGAGACCACTGTACTGCGGTCTATCGAATTCTATAAAGTAAAATGAAAAAAAGATTCTATGGTTGGGTTGTGGTCCTTGCGGGCTTTCTTTTGATGGCTACAGGCTGGGGCATTGTATATAATACTTCTAGCTTATTTATTGTTCCTATTAGTGAGGAGCTAGGACTTCTGCGCTCTCAGATCACCTTTACTATGACCCTAAGGTCCTTAGTACAAATGATGGTTGCGCTTTTTGCCGGTAGAATTTACCGGCGTTTTTCCCTTCTTAAGTCCATGAAGTTTATGAGTCTGGTCCTGGTTATAAGCTATATCTTATTTGGCTTTGCCACAAATATATGGCAGATCTATCTTTTGACCATAATTGGCTCTCTGGCCAATAGTTTTATCGGTATTATCCCCATATCCATGCTAATTGGAAATTGGTTCCAGGAAAAAAGAGGTTTTGCCCTGGGCCTGGCCTTTATGGGCACTGGTATAGGGGGCATGCTTTATAATAGCCTGACAGGAAGGTGGATCCTAAATTATGGCTGGCAAAGAAGCTACCAGCTTCAGGCCCTGGTTATGTTTATGATTATTGTGCCTACGGTATTTTTTTTAGTCAAGGAAAAACCTCAAGATATGGGACTTGAGGCCTATGGAAGAAAAGGGCCCCAGGAGCCCTCTAGGGGAATCAGCCTGGAAGAGGCTAAAGGGCTGCCATACTTTTGGATTATTGCCCTTGTTTCCTGTGTGGCCAACTGGCCATGATTACCCTGGCCCCTCATCTTGTTGATATTGGCTATGGTTTTGCTTTTTCTGCCAATATTCTGGCCCTAACCATGGCCTCCCTAGCGGTAGGAAAACTTGTTTTGGGGGAACTTTTAGATCGGCTGGGCCTAAAAGGGGCTATTAGTATTTCTATTATGGGTTCTGTTTTTGCTTATATTGGTCTTTTTAATGCCCAGCATAAGCTTCTTTTGATCCTAGTTATTCTAGGTACTGGTATTGGTTGTGCCTATGGGACCATGGTGGATCCTTATTTAACCAGGAGCATATTTGGAGAAAAAGATTATAGCAGCATCTATGGCATTTTAGCTGCAGCAGCCAGCTTAGGTGGTATGCTTTCTCCTATAGTAAGTGGGTTAAGCTACGATATAAATGGCAATTATCAAAATTTACTCTTTCAAATGGGCCTGCTAGCCCTAGCCCTTCTTTTAGCGGCCCAGTGGATTTTTTCCCATAAAAATATGCAGGCAGTAAAGGAAAAATGGGACCTGGACTAGGGGTTTAAGAGAATGGGGTGAATTTTTCCTAGACTGGCGTTTTTTATGATTTGGAAAAAAATTGATTTTTATGCTCTAAACCAGCACCCAGGGGGACTTTATTAGCTAAGTTCCCTTTTTTACTGCTTATATTTAAGGTAAAAAGTTATTTTTCCCCTTTGGGTAAAAAAGATGCTAGAAAAGGGCAAAGGGAGCTCTTTTTTACGAGATTATCGTGATTTGTCTGGTATTTGTTTTGGGAAATAAATAACAAAAATCTATAATAAGAAATTGTCATCTGCTTGATATTGAAAGCGAATATCATATATGTTAAGATTAATTTATCATAAAAGGAGGTTGATATGACTAAAAAGAAAAAGAGGGAATTTCCGCATACTTACGTGATTATCTTTGCAATTATTATCTTAGCCGGTGTTATGACCTACGTTTTGCCCGCAGGCGAGTACGATAGGGTAGAAATTACTATGCCTGATGGCTCAAGTCGAACTGTTGTTGATTCTACTACCTTTACCCATGTGGAACCAAGTCCGGTTTCTCCTTGGGAAATGATGCAGGCGGTACCCAAAGGATTGATAGAAGCCTCGACCATTGTGTTTTTTATCTTTGTTGTTGGAGGGGCCTTTGGGATTATTAACAGCACCGGCGCCATTTTAGATGGCATTGGCAACCTGGCCCTTCGCTTTGGAGGAAAAGAAAAACTTATGATCCCAGTGATTATGACCATTTTTTCCCTGGGAGGAGCTACCTTTGGAATGAGTGAAGAGACCATTGTCTTTGTTCCCATTGGCATCGCCCTGGCCAGAAGCCTAGGCTATGATGCAATGGTGGGAACAGCCATGGTCTTTAGTGGGGCCGCTGCTGGTTTTGTTGGTGGCTGGATGAACCCCTTTACCGTTGGAGTGGCACAAGGAATTGCTGAACTACCTACCTTCTCAGCCATTGGTTTTCGTCTGGTTCTATGGGTGACTATTCTTGCTTCTGCTATTTTTATGGTTATGCGCTACGCAGCAAAAGTCAAAGAAGACCCAGAAAAAAGCTATTGTAGAGAACTTGAATTAAGTGAAAGCCAAGATAGTGCTGCCCTTAAAGAAGTAAATGTCCTTAGTGGAAAACAAAAACTAGTCCTAGTTGGCTTTGTTATTGGGATGGGAATTCTAATTTATGGAGTTCTTGTTCATGGCTGGTATATGGTAGAAATTGCCACACTATTTTTTACCATGGGTATTGTCCTAGGAGCCATTGGGGGCGTATCTCCCAACAAAATGGCCGTTGAGTTTTTAGAAGGAGCCAAGGGACTAGCAACAGGAGCCCTGGTTGTTGGTTTTTCCAGAGGGATTCTTGTTGTACTAACCCAAGGAGCCATTCTAGATACCATTATTCACGGACTGGCCTCGGTGATTTCAGGCCTACCTAAGACCATTGCTGCAGTAGGAATGTTTGGGGTTCAATCTATTATTAACTTCTTTATTCCTTCTGGTTCAGGACAAGCAGGAACCACCATGCCCATTATGGTTCCCCTGGCAGATGTTATTGGTTTAACTCGCCAGACAGCCGTTGTGGCCTTTCAATGTGGTGATGGGATCTCCAATAGTATTATTCCTACCGGAGCCTCCTTACTTGCTGCCCTAGGTGTGGCTAATATTAAGTACGAGTCCTGGGTCCGCTTTATTTGGCCCCTGATCTTAGTGCAGTCTGCCATTGCTGCAGTCTTTATGGTTGCTGCCACCCTGATGAAACTTGGACCCTTCTAGGAGGAGTGATGCAAAAGTTTAAAGAAAGAGCCTTAGAGCTCCTTCCTGAATTAAAAGAATTAAATCAATATATATATGATAACCCTGAGCTGGGCTATGAGGAGTTTCTTTCCAGCCAGGCCCATATCAAGATGCTGGAAAAGCATGGCTTTGAGATTGAGCGCTCTCCTTTAGGGCTCGAGACTGCCTATATTGCCCGCTACTCTGGAGATAAACCGGGCATAAAGATGGCCTTTTTATCTGAGTACGACGCCCTGCCAGGAATTGGCCATGGCTGTGGCCACAATCTACTGGGAACCACATCCATTGGAGCGGCCCTGGTCCTAAAGGACTATGTAAAAGAAAAAGGCGGGACAGTAGTTCTTTATGGAACTCCTGCTGAGGAAACCAGCGGGGCCAAGGTGGCCTTTGCTGATGAGGGATATTTTGAGGGGATAGATGTAGCCATCTGTCCCCACCCAGCCGACGCCTATTATTCATCAGGAGAAAGCCTGGCCCTACATCCCATTGCCTTTACCTTTAAGGGCAAGACGGCCCACGCTGCCTCAGAACCTGAGGCCGGGGTCAATGCCCTGGACGCCCTGCTACTGACCTTTAACAATATCAATGCCCTAAGAGAACATATCTTGCCCAGTGCAAGAATCCACGGCATTGTTAAAGAGGGAGGGCTAGCAGCCAATGTTGTTCCAGAAAAAAGTGTAGGAGAGTTTTATGTACGGACCATGACCCTGGACTATATGGAGGAGCTGCTAGAAAAGGTGATCAACTGTGCCAAGGCGGGAGCCCTAGCCACAGGATGCACCATGGAGCAGGAGCAGTATGAGGCTGCCTACCACAATATGGTGACCAATAAGGTTTTATCCGACCACTATAACGGCCTACTTGAAGAAATGGGAATAGAGGTCAGTCCTCCTAGGGATAGCTTTGGCTCCCTTGATATGGGCAATGTATCCCAGGTCTGTCCTTCCATTAATCCTTATTTTGGCATTTCAGAC
>DASRNA010000066.1:0-5505 GCA_035647655.1 Clostridia bacterium
ATACAAGAAGGATAGCTTCTGGCAAGCTTGGCTTTGGCAATCCAGTGATCAAGCTCACCTATCTTCTGCATATTATGAACAAATATTTCACTATGGCCAGCTATAATCTTAGAAAGTTCGCTGCGGATGCGGCGTTCTTCTTTTTCTTCTTCCACTACAAGATCAGCTCTTTTTAAAAAGAGTTCATTTCTTTGATCCTCGGCTTTACGATAAATTCTTTCTTCTAGGGACTTTTTTTCCAGGCGAATCTGCTCAAGCTTTTTGCTATAGCTATCATAAATATAAAAAGTTAAAAGTCCGCTATTTTCTGGATCAAGAGCCTTTGCTACCTTATCAAGGCTTTTTAATTCAAAGCCCTGAGGGGTTTTTAGCTTCTGCGTTTTTTGCCTAAGTTCATCGACCACTCGAGAAAAAGTCTTTATCTCAAAAAGTTCCACCTCATCTAATATGGCTCCCCGATCAGCTCTTTTAATAGAGCCTGAAATTTCTTTGATCCTTGAAAACTCATACTGGAGTTCATGAAGGGGATAGGCCTTAAGGGAGAGTTCCTTAGTAAAGAGTTCTACTGCCTCTAACTCTTTTTCAAGCTCTTTTTTTTCTTCTGGGCGATAGACTTTTCTTGCTGCCTGACGTTTTTCCCCATAGGGCGTCATAATCTGAAGTTTTTCAAATACATACTCCAGACCAATCTCTCTTCTTTCTTTAATACTATCTAGCATAAGACCTCCCTACATCATAGATAAAAAGATTTGTCTCACGGCTAAGGGCCTCTTCAAAGGCATAGCTATCAAAGTGAAGGCCACGAGGGGAAAAGGGATTAATGGTAATGGCCACAAGATCAATTTTCTGAAGAACCCTGACCTTGATTCCTAAACTCTTTACCTTTCTCCATAGTTCACTACTAATAAGTAGCCTGGTGGCATCTTCCACCAGCAAGGTTTTTCCTCTAAGATCAGCTCCAATCATCAGAGAATTCAAAAAGGAGTCTGTAATCACACCCTTAACTGCAATTAGATAAGTGCTTTTGTCAATCTTCTCCGCTGCCTCTCTAGCAGCAGTAAAAGCAAGCTCTACAGGAAGAAGGGTGGTTTCTTTTCCAAAAATTACCAGCCTTGCTTTCTCTAGCTTGGTTTTTACCTCTTGCATATACTTTTCTTCCAACTTGGGACTTTTAAAAATTTCTACCATGGTGATCGTCCTATCTACCACCTTAGTCATAGAAGAAGAGGAACTAGCCCCGGTGGCTAAAATCGCTCCATCGGTTAGAAAGTGACCTGCTGTACTCTTTCTTGAAAGAGCACCATCTACCAAATAAAAACAATTGGGATCAATTTTTAAAAAGGACTCCTTTACCCTCTGGGCTCCTTGAATACTTGAGGGCCCTGCAATTTCAACAAAGCCAGCACTTTTAGCTCGAAAAAGAATCACTTCCCCTGTTGGGGTGTTGATGCCGGTAGTTTCTAAAATTTCTTTGG
Organism: Clostridia bacterium; assembly: GCA_035647655.1. Lineage (GTDB taxonomy): Bacteria > Bacillota > Clostridia > Peptostreptococcales > Acidaminobacteraceae > DTU036. The sequence goes on from DASRNA010000066.1 coordinate 1,476, forward strand.
TAAGATCGCAGTGTTTTAAAAGATCCCTGCTTGTTGCTACCAGGCTTCCTGGATAAACATAGATTCTTGGCTTAAGGCTGGAGAGGACGACATCCTTTTCTTCCCCATCTCTGCCAATACTAGTAATAGCCAAGGTGGAGGGAAAACCCACCGCCTTGGCTTCTTGTATTAAATGATTAAGAACCGTTGTCTTTCCCGCGTTTTTATCCATACCGATAATGGCAAGAGAGTTAAGCTGTCTTATCTTATCAATCAACATGTCTTTCTTTTCGTGCTAGATGATCTGGCTCTAGGGCCAATCTTTCCCCTGCAAGAAGACCAGCAACACCGTCTAATTTGCCTTCTTTTTTACCTGTACAGATATCGCAACTACAATCAGGAGTATAGCAGTCTGGCTCGGTATAGGTAGTGATAACGCCTTCATAGTTTCTTAAAACAACCCTATTTTGATTTTGGCTAATAACATAGTTGGGCATAACAGGTATCTTACCACCACCGCCTGGAGCATCTACCACAAAGGTTGGCACTGCATATCCAGAGGTATGGCCCCTTAGCCCTTCAATAATCTCGATGCCCTTAGATACAGAAGTTCTAAAGTGCTCAAGACCAAAGCTTAAGTCGCACTGGTAAATATAATAGGGGCGGACTCTTATATAAACTAGTTTTTGTACTAGTTCTTTCATCACATGAACACAGTCATTGACTCCGCGAAGTAGAACAGACTGGTTTCCTAGGGGAATTCCTGCATTAGCCATACGCTCGCAAGCTTCCTTAGATTCTGTTGTTATTTCATTGGGATGGTTAAAGTGAGTATTTAACCAAATGGGATGATATTTTTTCAGCATATTTACTAAATCTTCTGTAATACGCTGGGGCATAACTACTGGCGCACGGCTGCCAATGCGGATTATTTCCACATGGGGTATGGCGCGCAGTCTTTTTATAATATCTTCCAAACGATCATCACTCATTAGCAGTGCATCCCCACCAGAAAGAAGGACATCACGAATTTGCGGGGTATTTGCAATATATTCGATACCAGCATCAATCTGGCTCTTTCCTACAGGAGAATCTGTTTGTCCGGCAAATCTTCTACGTGTACAGTGACGGCAATACATGCTGCACTGGTCTGTTAGAAGAAATAGTACACGATCTGGATATCTGTGAGTTAGACCAGCTACAGGAGCATCTTCATCTTCACTTAGGGGGTCTAAGAGGTCCCAAGGACTACGATGTACTTCAGCAACTGTTGGAACAGCTTGCTTGCGCACAGGATCATGAGGATCTTCTGGGTCAATTAATGATAGATAGTAAGGAGTTATCGCCATGCGAAGGGTTTCAAGGGTTGTCTTAACTCCTTCTTCTTCCTCGGCTGTTAAGGGGATAAACTTCTTCAAATCTTCGATGGTCTCAATACGGTTTTTTACTTGCCATTTCCAGCTTTTCCAGTCCTCATCAGATACATTGGGAAAGAGCTTTGCTCTTCTTTGTTCAGCTTCTAAATTCATATTTCTCTCCTTTTTCCTTATAGATAGAGTTTCTCGAAGATTGCACGAAGTTTGTCTGACTCTCGAAGTTCTTCCAAAGTGATTTCTGCATGATCCTTGGTATACCCATTTCCTACAATCATGGTTACATCTTTTCCTACCCCTTCAGCTCCAAGGGCTGCTTTTGTAAAGCTTGTCGCCATACTAAAGAAGTATACCGTTCCCCCATTGCGCACAGGAAGGATGCAACTCATTTCAGCATTGGGAACATTTACTACATTGATTGAAACATCGTATTCCTGGCCATTATTAGCAGCGAGTGCTTTTTCAAGAACCTCCATAGGATCTTGTGCATTGGCTACAATAATCTCATCGGCAAAGCCTAGGCTGGCAAGACGCTCTTTTACTACTTCATTGCCCTCAAGGGCAACCACTCTACCTGTGGGGCCAACGCGTTTTTTCGCTTCATAGACGCACATCATACCGCTTTTTCCCCCGCCACCAACAATAAGAACCTTGTCGCCAGGGCGAACAAGCTTTGCTGTTTGTGCCGGTGCACCAGCCACATCAAGGGCAGCTAGGGCAAGGTTTTCTGACATATCATCGGGAAGTTTAGCATAAATACCAGATTCAAAAAGAATGGCTGAACCTTCTATTTCAACCCGATCAATCTCAGGATAGATTTTTTTAATTTTATCTATTTTTAGAGGTGTAAGGGAAAGACTAACCAAGGTAGCAATTTTGTCGCCTTCTTTAATAGTGACCTTATCCTTAAGGGCAGGACCAATTTTTTTCACTCTACCTATTAGCATGCCACCACTACCTGTAACAGGGTTTTGCATCTTTCCTTTATCATCAACAATATCTGTTATCATTTTTTTGATTTTTTCTACATCGTGATCACATGCATTGGCAATTTGCGTAAAGCTTGCCGAGTCAATATTTAGAGCAGTGACATCAAGAAGAATTTCATTGTCAAAAATCTCCATATTGTTGTCAATTTTCTGCGCAGCTTGAGGAAGAACTCCCTTAGGTTCAATTACTCGATGTGTCCCATACCTACAGGCCAAGTTCATATTATCTTTCCTCCAAACTTAGAATTTTTCTAGCTTCAGCAGGGCTAGCTATTTCTCTGCCTAATTCCTTAGCAATTCTCACAACACGCTCTACAAGCTCACCATTGCTTTTAGCAAGAACACCACGGTCAAGATAAACATTGTCTTCAAATCCAACTCTTACATGCCCCCCCATGGCAATGCCTATAGCAGCCATAGGAAACTCATGACGACCAACACCAGAAACAGTCCAGGTGCTTCCCGCAGGAATACTGTCTACCATAAAGGCTAAGTCTCTTGCTGTAGCAGCCATTTGGATACCAAGCACAAAATCAAAGTGCATAGGTTTTTTAATAAAACCTTGTTTTTCAAAGCGTATGGCATAATCAATCATACCCTTATCAAAAACTTCAATTTCAGGCTTAATGCCCCGTTCAATCATAATTTTTCCAAAGTTTTTTATCGTATTTTCTGTATTTATAAAGATTTCATCGCCACCAAAGTTAAGGGTTCCACAATCAAGAGTAGCCATTTCGGTTCCTTCTATTTCTGTGGGTTGGAGTCTTTCTAGATCTGTCATACCAACCGCACCGCCTGTTGAAGGCTGAATAATCACATCAGGAGCAACCTCGCGTATGGCTTCAATACAGGCCTGGAAGCGAGCCTTATCTTGAGTAGGAGTTCCATCGTCTTCACGAACATGAAGGTGGATAATACTAGCTCCTGCATCATAGGCACTCTTTGCTTCTCTAGCGATTTCTTCTACTGTGTAAGGAATTGCAGGGTTATGTTCTTTTGTTACTTCGGCACCGCAAATAGCAGCGGTAATAATTAATTTTTCCATTCTTACCTCCGTTGTTTGCTCTTAGGAACAACACAGGTTCCCTTAGCACGACATACAAGTTCAGGTTCTTCTAGAACATCACAGGCAGAATCACTTAAGTCTGCTCTTGGAACAATCACCTTATAGGCTTCAAACTCCATTTTTCTGCTGCTAGAACCTTCTTTAACAATTCGTCCCTTTGCTTCAATGAATTCTCCTGCATAAACAGGTGCTGTAAATTCTACCATGTCGTAGGCTACAAATAGTCCCTCATCACCATCACGTCGAATCAGTAATTCTGTTGCCACATCTCCAAAAAGTTGCAATATTTTTGCTCCATCAACTAAGTTACCGCCATAGTGGGCATCAGCATTGCTCATCCTTAATCTGATTGTAGATTCCATTTCTTCCTCCTTAAATTAGGCTTAAAAAAAGCCCTACATGTTTTATTTTTCAACAAAACATAAATAGCGCTCCATGATAGTCATGACAGTAAAAAGGCATTAACCCTTTCACCAAGAAAAAAACCGGACAAAACATTTTTCTTTCGGCAATTAACCCTTCGTAACCTACCACGACTGTCCAATCGTATTGGGAAGCTACTACCCTTTAAATGCACCTCTATTTACTTCTTCTTGATTAGTTTTATTATACTATAGATAAGG
>DASRNA010000067.1:0-6307 GCA_035647655.1 Clostridia bacterium
GAGATAATATTGCTGTTGTGGTAGTAAAGGCATAATTATGATTGGAAATATATTAAAAGGACGTTATGAAATTATAGAAGAGCTAGGTATAGGCGGAATGGGTATTGTTTACCTTGCTTATTGTAGTTACTTAAAAAGACGAGTAGCTATAAAGGTGCTTCTTCAAGATAACCAGGGCAAGGAAGAAACTCTTCTACAAGAGGCAAAAGCAGCAGCCCGCTTATCCCATGGAAATATTGTACAAATTTATGATATTTTTGAAGAAGGCAATAAGACCTATATTGTTATGGAATATGTGCGAGGAAAAAGTCTTCGCCAATTAATTAGCAATCAGGAAGGGACCCCTTTTACAGAACAAAGGGCGCTTCAATTAGGGATGAAGCTTGCTTCTGCCCTCCATCAAGCTCATTTAAATGGTGTTATTCATCGGGATATAAAGCCCGATAATATACTGATTGATCAAGATGGAGAACCTAAAATCACAGACTTTGGCATTGCCAGAGTTTCTAATGATACAACCATTGTCCACACAGATGAAATTCTGGGCTCACTACGCTACTCCTCGCCCGAGCAACTAAGAGGAAATATTATTGATGAGAGAGCAGATATCTTTTCCCTAGGCATTGTGCTTTTTGAAATGCTTACAGGAATTATGCCCTTTCCCGATGATTCACCAGTTACGGCGGCCTTTAAAAAATTAAAACAAAGGATTCCTAAGGTTTCTACGATAAATCCAGAAGTAAGCTTACAAACAGAAGCCATTGTTTCTAAAGCTACATCCCTAGACCCCAAAGAACGCTTCAGGAGTATGAGTGAGTTTTATTATGCTCTTTCTGCCGCACTGGATACACCTAAAACATATTCTAAAAACACCCCTCTAACTCCTAGGAAGAAGAAAAAACCTAGTAGGGTTGTAGGGGAAACAAATAAAAAAGATCCCCAGCCTTCTAAAAACTCAGGAGTCTTTATGGTTCTAATAGGGCTACTTTTAGCCCTTGTTACGGTGGTTCTTATTGCTGTACCCCTTCTGGGAGGGGAAAGTTTAGAAAAAGAAGTTGAGGTTCCTAGCTTTGAGAATATTTTAATAAAAGATGCCCAAGCTATTTTAGACAAAAACAAACTAATTGGTATAGTCAATGAGGCAGTTTTTGATTCAAGCCCTAAGGGTACAATTCTTAGTCAAGACCCCGAGTGGGGAAGTATGGTAGAAATTGGATCTACGATTTACTTTAAGGTAAGTAAGGGCCAGGAAATTGTGCTTGTTCCTTCAATCATTGGTCTAAATGTAGAAGAAGCTAGAGATCTTCTTTATGAAAGCCGTCTAGAATTGGGCGAGATAAAAGGGGAATTTGATAATACCATTGAAAAAGGGATTATTATGGACCAAGAGATTGACCCTGATACAGAAGTGGCCCCCTTAACAGTGATTAACCTCACTATTAGTGATGGGCCAGAAGAGATAAATTCTATCGTGCCTCAAATGATAGGTTTTCAGTTATCTATTGCGGTAGAAAGAGCTCAAAACTCTGATATAAAAGTCCTTGTGCAAGAAACCCATAATGAAGCTCCTGTTGGTGAGGTGATTGCTCAATCCCTTAAAGAGGGGACAGAAGTAAAAAAAGATAGTAGCGTTACCATTACTGTTTCAAAAGGACCCATGCAAGAGGTAGAAGAAGAGCCCAAGCAAATAGATTACGCCTTCATTGTGGATCCGACCACATTTTCAGCAGGAATTGATGGTGCTGCTATTGAAGAATATTATTTTAGAGCAGTACTCACTATAGATGGAAAAGACAGCGAGCTCTTTAACGAATTTCATGAGGTTTCAGAGGGTATTGTAAGTAGTGTATACCCTGCGCCTCAAGGGGCCTCTTATGCCCTATATGTTGATGCCCTGGGCCAGACCTATCAAGTTGGTGCTGGTGTGATTCAATGACCGGGCGAATTTTCAAAGCCATTGCAGGAGATTACTGGGTAGAGACAGAAAAAGGATCTATCGTATGTCGTCCCAGAGGTGTTTTTAGACATGAAGGCATAAAGCCTGCCGTTGGTGATATGGTTGAAATTAAAGACCAAACCATAACAAAAGTTTTAGCAAGAAAGAACCTACTACTTCGTCCCCATGTAGCCAATGTTGACAAGGCCCTTCTTGTATTTAGTCTTAGTGAGCCCAAACCTGATTTGCTAACCTTAGACACCTTGATTGTCAATGTTCTGTATGAAGGCATTGAACCTGTCTTAGTCTTTAACAAATCAGATTTAGTCCAATCTGAAGATATAAAGAAGATGGCAGGTTTGTACTCTTCTTTTTCTAAGTATTTTGTGTCCATGTATAATAAAGATTCATTAGAAGACTTTTACCAAGAGCTTTCTTCTGGAGTTTATGTATTAGCTGGTCCTTCTGGAGCAGGAAAAAGCTCAATGATTAATGCCTTGAGTGGTAAAGATCTTTTTGTCGTTGGTGAACTAAGTGCCAAAATAAAAAGAGGAAAGCATACTACCCGTCATAATGAACTTATTTATTTGGAAAAAGGAATTTTTCTAGCGGATACACCAGGATTTCAGAATCTAACCCTTACATCTATGGATGTGACTGAACTGCCTGAGTATTATCCCGAATTTCAAAAAGTAAATTCCTGTCGCTATGATAATTGTCTTCATGATAAAGAGCCAGCTTGCGGTGTAAAAAAAGCTGTCTTGGAGAAGGTTATTGTGGAAAGTCGTTATAAAAATTATTTGCTTTTATTAGACGAGCTCCGAAGTAGAAAGGATTACTAATGATTATTGCTCCCTCGATTCTATCAGCTGACTTCTCCCGGTTGGGAGAGGAAATCCTAGCCCTTGAAAAGGCTGGTGCCGATTGGATTCATTTTGATGTTATGGATGGCCAATTTGTTCCAAATATATCTTTTGGTTCAAAAATACTAGAAGACATAAAAGCACTAACAAATTTACCCTTTGATGTGCATCTTATGGTAAAAGAACCTTATAATTACCTGGAAGATTTTGTAAAAAAAGGAGCTGATTCTATTACTTTCCATATAGAGGCTGTTTCAGATCCCTATCGCTATATAAAAAAATGTAGAGAATTAGGGATAAAGGTTGGACTTAGTATAAGTCCAGATACAGCAGTTGCTGAAATTAACCCTTTTTTAGATAAGATTGACCTTGTCCTAGTGATGAGCGTTTATCCTGGATTTGGAGGACAGAAATTTATTTCTTCTAGTTTGGAAAAAATACAAGAATTAGAAAAATTACGAAAAACAAAGGGATATTCTTTTCTCATTGAAGTCGATGGTGGAGTGGGGCCAAGCAATGCAAAAGAAATTTCTTCTGCAGGTGCTGATATTTTAGTGGCTGGGACCTCAATCCTTGCTAGCAAAGATTATAAAATAAGTATCGAGCAACTACGATGACAGTTATTATTGGCAGTGCACCCCTAGAGGAAGCGCTGCTTCTTTCATATTTAAAAGAAGCCAGCCGTATAATAGCTGTTGATGGGGGACTTAATCATCTTGAATCTGTGGGACAAAAAGCGGATATTGTTTTGGGAGACTTTGACTCTTATCAAGGAGAACTTCCTCATGGGGCTAAGGTTTTTTCAAAGGAGAAAAACTTTACAGATATGCAAGCAGCCCTAGCACTAATAAAAGAGGAAGAAACGGTTATCTTAGGAGCTACGGGAGGAAGGCTGGATCATTTTCTATCAGTCCTTACCCTTATGCGGGGTAGAGAGAACATCCAGCTTATAGATAAACAAAATCGTATATTTTACCGAAAGGGAAGTTTTAACCTAAAAAAAGAAGAGGGATATTTCTCCCTCTTTCCCTTGCAAGATACGCTTATTACCATTGAAGGTGCTAAATATAATCTTGATAAGGCCCATGTGTCCTCAGATGATAGCCTTCTTTTAAGCAATGAGTGGCTTGGTGATGTTACTATAAAAACTGATAAGGGATGGGTCCTGGTTGTACTTTCTTTGGACAAATAAAAAAATCCCCTGGGGGATTTCCTTACACCGCGCGGCGGACCTTATTTGATCGCAAGCAACGAGAACAGACCATTTCTCGGCGTACAGTATTATTATCATCTAAAATGCGTACTCTTCGTAGATTTGGTTTCCAAACTCTTTTTGTATGATTAAGGGCATGAGAGACCTTATGTCCACTTATGTTGCTTTTACCACACACAAAACATTTTCGTGCCATGTTTTCCACCTCCTTTTTAGGGATTCAATGTAGTAGCAGAGTCATTATAACAAAACGAGAATAAACAAGCAAGGATTTTCTACTTGTAAGAAGCAGAACAATTCTTTACAATAGGCAATAGCAGGGAGGTCATCATGAAACAAAAACAAATAACAAAATATGGTAGTATTAAAATTGATAAAAAAGTAATAGAAGATTTGGCAAGAAAGGCTGCTAGTGAGTGTTATGGTGTTTTAGCGATCGTAGATGTTGGATCCATGGACAGCGTGATACAAAAACTGAAAAAAGAGACCATTTCTGGTGGTGTAAGAGCCAGCGAAGGCGAGGAAGGTCTTATCCTTGATGTTTATGTAAGTTTGCAGTATGGTGTACGTACGGCAGCTGTTGCTGAAAATATTATGGAAACTGTAAAATATCAAATAGAAAGTACTCTTGAGCTTCCAGTAGAAGAAGTGAATGTTTTTATTCAGAGTATAAATGTAGGTGAGTGATGGAAATAATGCAATTAGATGACAAAACTTTACGCTCTATGCTTAGGGCGGGATACTATAAACTAAATGCCGATAAAGAGATGGTAAATAGTCTCAACGTCTTTCCTGTTCCTGATGGAGACACGGGTACTAATATGTCCTTGACCTTAAAGACGGCCATTGAAATGGTAGACAAAGAAGATAGTAAGCAAACGGGAGAGATTCTGCGTAGCTTTTCTAGGGGTTCTCTAATGGGAGCTAGAGGCAATAGTGGAGTAATTCTTTCTCAAATATTTGGTGGTCTTGCTCGTGGGACTGAAAATACCAAAACCCTAGGGGTAAAGGATTTTATTAAAGCATTAGATGAGTCTGTGGAAGTAGCGTATAAGGCTGTAATGAAACCAGTAGAAGGTACCATTTTGACTGTTATTCGCCAGAGCACCCAGTGGATTAAGGAAGTCGAAGGTGTTGAATTATTAGATTTCGAAACATTTTTTGCTCTTCTTCTGGAAAAGGCCCAACTTTCTTTAAAGGGAACTCCAGATCTTCTTCCCATACTTAAACAAAGTGGTGTGGTAGATGCCGGCGGTCAGGGCCTATGTTCTATTTTCGAGGGTTTTTTAGCCAGTATTCGAGGAGAAGAAGTTTTGTTTGCAGAAGAGAATGATGCTATAGAACATACTGCATATCATCCAGAAGCAACAGATATCCATTTTGCCTATTGTACAGAATTTATCCTAAGAGCCCGTGAGAAAAGCAATGAAAAATTAAAAGAAAAAATTCTCGAAATGGGTGATAGCGTTGTTTATGTGCAGGATGAGGATATAGTAAAAATTCATCTCCACACGAATAATCCAGGCGTCGCTTTAGAAACTGCTCTTGAATATGGCAGTCTTTTAAATATTAAAATTGATAATATGAAGATTCAACATGAAACGATAATGGGTATTGATCATAAAGAAGAAGAAAATATTATTATAGAAGAAGAAATAAAAAATGTTGCAGTAATTGCAGTTGCAGCTGGTAAAGGTTTTAAGGATATCTTTACAGATCTTGGCGTTAGCGCTGTGATTGAGGGTGGACAAACTATGAATCCATCAACAGAAGATATAATGGCAGAAGTTGATAAAATTAAAGCCAATCATATACTGATCCTACCTAATAATTCCAATATAATACTTGCAGCTCAACAAGCGCAGAATATGAGTCAAAGAAGCATCCATGTTGTAGAGACCAAAACAATACCTCAGGGCATTGCAGCTATGATGGGCTTTGATCCCTTTGGTGATATTGAAGAAAACATTGAATCCATGGAAGATTTTTTTGATGTTTCTACGATACAAATAACCTATTCGGTGCGCAACACCAAAATCCAAGGCTTTGTTATCAAAGAAAAAGATATCCTTTGTATAAAAGATGGTGAGATTGTTGCCGTTGAAAAAACTCCAGAAAAGGCTCTTCGTAAAGTACTAGAGCTCTACTCCTCAACCTATGATCTTATTACCATATATGGGGGAGAAGAAAGTTCTAGTGGCAGAACGAAAAAAATTATAGATGAAATTCAAAAGAAAAATGAAGAGATAGAAATCGAGTTATATCAAGGTGACCAGCCCGTGTATTATTATATCT
>DASRNA010000068.1:0-2579 GCA_035647655.1 Clostridia bacterium
GCTCTATATACATGCCCTTTAGGAAATAAGTTTTCAACAAAAGTATGGGCTATAGGCTGATATGAACTTGGGAAATTCAAGTCAATATCTGGAACCTTATCTCCTTTAAAACCTAAAAATACTTCAAAGGGAATATCAAAACCTTCTTTGTGTAGCATAGTACTACAGTTAGGACAAAGCTTATCTGGAAGATCCACACCAACTTTAAAAGCTTTCTTGTCCACATCAAAATCACTATACTTACAATTGGTGCAAACATAATGGGGGCCCAAGGGATTAACTTCAGTAATATCACACATAGTAGCTACAAATGATGAGCCAACTGAGCCGCGAGAACCCACAACGTATCCGTCTTGAAGGGATTTAAGCGCTAGTTTATGCGCTATCATATAGAGGGTAGCAAATCCGTTACCGATGATGGATTTAAGTTCTTTATTCAATCTAGTATCAACTATATCGGGAAGATTTTGTCCATAAATATCTTTTGCCCTTTTAACTGACATGGTTTTTATTTTATCAGCGGCATCTGTCCAAAGGGGCTGAAAGGTACTTTTTCCTTCAGGATGTATTGGAAAAAGTGAAAGATCTTCGGCTCTAGCAGCTATTTTCTGTGTATTAGTTATTACTACTTCTTTAGCTTTTTCTTCGCCTAAATAAGCAAAATCCTTTAACATCTCCTGAGTAGTCTTAAAATAAAGAGGCGGTTGTTCATCGCTATCACTGTAGCCTAATCCAGATTGTATAATGGATCTTCCGATTGCATCTTTAGGGTCTAAAAAATGGACATCTCCGGTTGCGACCACAGGAATATCAAGAAGACTTCCCAGGGAAACAATTTTTTTATTATGTTCTTCAAGCTCTTTCTCTGAAGTTACCATACCATTTTTTATTAAAAAAGCGTTGTTTGATGTAGGTTGAATTTCAAGATAATCATAGAAACCAGCTATTTTCTCTAATTCCGAATCAGGCTGTTTGTTTAAAACAGCTTGATATAATTCGCCTGCCTCACAAGCAGAACCTATCAACAGTCCCTCGCGATATTTTTCTATTAGTGTTCTTGGCAAATGGGGGAATTTTTGAAAATGATTTATGTGAGCATCTGAAACCAAACGATTTAGATTAGTCAGTCCTTTTTGCGTGATAGCTAATAGGATTATATGGAAACGTTGACCTATAACTCCGCCTTGTATTAGCTGGTCAATTTCTGGCAAAGTACAGGCACCTAGTCTCTCCACCTCTTCAATCATCTTGGAAAGGCATTGAGCTGTTGCTCTAGCATCGTCAAAGGCTCTGTGAGCATTTTGCAAAGATACGTTTAGATGCCTACACAAAGACTTGAGTCTATGGCTTTTAAGCATAGGATATAATTTTCTTGAAAGAGCTAGGGTATCTATCTGGGCAACATCAAGTGTGATGGACTGTCTTTCTAATTCGCTTTCTAGCATTCCCATATCAAAAGATGCATTGTGGGCAGCGATGGGGCAATTTCCAACAAATTTAAGAAAATCTGGCATAACTTGTTCAATAGAGGGTTTTCCATTCAGCATAGCATCAGTTATTCCAGTAATTTTTGTAATTTTGCTTGGTAGAGAAATATGAGGATTAATTAATTCAGAAAAAGTTTCTACAATCTTGTCACCATCAAGTTTCACAGCACCGATTTCAATTATTTTATCAGTTTTAGTGTTTAAGCCTGTAGTCTCAAAGTCTATAACTACTATGGGCTTGTTTAGTGAAATATTTTTACAATTTTCTACAACTATATTTTCTTTAATCATATAGGCTTCCAAACCAGGCAATAGCTTTATTGAATGCTTTTTAGCTGCAGAAAAAGCAGCAGGAAAGGCTTGTAGGACCCCGTGATCAGTTATTGCCACAGCAGTATGCCCCCAGCTGGCTGCTCTTTCAATAAGCACTTCAGGGGATGATAGGGCATCCATTGCGCTCATATGAGTGTGCATATGTAGTTCTACTCGTTTAAGTGGTGCAGTATCTAGGCGCTCTTCTTTTTTAACGGCTATAATATCTTGTATCATTAAACTAACTTCATCAGCGTAAGTGTCATAAACACATCTACCACGAATTTTAACAAAGGAGCCTTCAGAAAGCATATTAACAATTTTTTCTACCCTTGCTTTTTCAGCAGGACTTATAGAAGGACTTTCATGATTATTGTCTTGCCCATTTCTTCTATACCGTAAAAACATCTTACATGTTATTGTGGAAGTATAGTCGGTGACAGCCAAAATTACTAGTAGGGTTTCTCCGTTTTTCAGCTCTCTACTTTCTAAGCTTATAATTTCACCCTCTATTGTAGCAACATCTAAATCAAGATTTACTTCTGATATGGGAATAGGGTCTGTTAGAATGTTGCGTCCACATATAATGGACGAGCGCTTAGATTTTCTTGAAAAAGAGACCTTGCAGCTTTCAGGATTAATATTTACTTTTTTTATCAAAGCTTCTTGCTCTTTAAGCAAAGAATCTTCGCGTTCTTTTTTTAAGGCAGCTATCCTAGATTCCTGGTTACCTTTTATCCTAAGTTCAATTGGGACTTCTATAGAAAATATGTTCCATAT
>DASRNA010000069.1:0-4760 GCA_035647655.1 Clostridia bacterium
GGGATATTGTATAGACGAAGAAGAAGACTAGCAACTGTTGATTTACCAGAGCCTGTTGGTCCTAAAATGCCAAGGGATCCCCCTTGGGGAAGGGAAAAAGAAATGTCGCTAAGGACCTCATTATCCACACCGGGGTAGCTAAAATTAAGGTTTTTAACTTCCAAGTCATAGCCCTCATTTATTTGGGGATTATCTGTTTCTTCTAAGGAAGACTCTATATCTAAAACATCGTTGACTCTTTGCATAGAGGCAAGGCCTCTTTGAATAAGATTTGTTACCATACCAATGGCCATAACAGGCCAGACAAGAATTTCTAGATATTTAATAAAGGCCACAAAATCACCTAGGTTAATGGTTCCAGCTAGAACATATTTTGCTCCAAGAATAATACCAATAAGCATAGAACCCCGGCCAAGAAAGCGTACGGTGGGAAATAGCCGGGCTTGAAATCTTGCCAGGGACATATTTTCCATAAAATTCCGCTGGTTAATTTCATCGAAATCTTCTAGATCGAGTTCTTCCTGGCTAAAGGCCTTAATAACAGAAATACCAGAAAAAGACTCCTGCACCTTATCTGAAAGCTGGGAGAAGATTTCCTGTACGGTACGGAACTTTTTATGAACGATTTTACCCATTCGAAGAACTCCATATACAATAAAGGGCATGGGCAAGAGGGCAAAAAAGGTGAGTCTCCAGTTGATGGTAGTTCCCATTACAATAATGGTAGTGACGGTCATAAACAAGGCATCCACGCCCATAATGATTCCGCTACTAAAGGTTCGCCTTATGGTGTTAATATCATTGGTAGCGTAGCTCATTAGCTCGCCAGTTTTTACTTGGTTAAAGTATTCCATAGGCAGGGTGGTCCAGTGGTTGTATAGCTTGGTTCTGGTCCATATTTCAAATTCTAGGGCGGTAAAGACAATCATCACCCGCCATAAATACCGCAAAATAGCCATAAGAATGGCTAGGGCCCCAATAGCAAGAGCGATCTTCCAAATTTCTACAGAGGCCAAGGTGTTGGCCTGGAGTTTATTGGTATAGCTTCTTAGGATTTGGGGGACAATAAGCTGGATGGTATCTACCAGTAAAAGCAAAAAGATGCCCAGTAAATACCGACCTCTTTTCTTTGTTAAAAATTCTTTATAGTGTTCTAGCATAATTGCCTCCTAAAATATCATTTTATCATAATAGCCAGAATTAACCTATACTTAGAAGCAAAAGACCAGTATACTATAGATAGAAAGTACGAACTTATAAAAGTGTTCGTCAATAGTAGTGTTTGCCAATTTTTTAAGGAGGAGATAATGCTTGTACGAGAAGGTCTTACCTATGATGATGTACTCTTGGTTCCAGGAGAAAGCCATGTGACGCCGGATAAGGTTTCCCTGGCAACCCGACTGACAAAAAAAATAACTCTTCAAATGCCCTTGATTAGTGCAGGAATGGATACAGTAACAGAATCTCAGATGGCTGTTGCCATGGCGCGAAGTGGTGGCATTGGAATTATTCATAAAAATATGTCTGTGGAAAAACAAGCCTTAGAAGTAGACCGGGTTAAAAGAAGTGAGCACGGTGTAATTACCGATCCTTTCTATCTGTCCCCCCATCATCTTGTCAAGGATGCCCTGGAGCTTATGAGCCGCTATCGCATCTCTGGAGTTCCTATTGTAGACAAGGAAAAAACACTGAAGGGAATTCTGACAAATAGGGATGTTCGCTTTATTAAGGATATGACCCAGCCTATAGCTGAGGTTATGACCAAGGAAAATCTTGTTACGGCTAGGGAAGGCACAAGCCTGGAAGAGGCAGAAGCAATCCTTAGAAAACACAAAATAGAAAAGCTGCTTTTAGTGGATGATAACTATAAGCTAAAGGGACTGATTACCATTAAAGATATTGAGAAGGTGGTTATCTTTCCCAATCGTGCCACGGACAGCCAGGGTAGACTCTTAGCAGGGGCTGCTATTGGAATTGGAAGTGATATGAAAGAAAGAGTGGAAAGCCTGCTAAAGTCTCAAGTTGATGTTCTTGTTTTGGACTCGGCCCACGGTCATTCAAAAAATGTAGTAGAGGCCCTAAAATGGATCAAAGAAAATTATGATATAGAGGTAATAGCGGGCAATATTGCAACAAAAAAAGCAGCCAAAGCCCTTATTGATGCGGGAGCGGACGCTCTTAAGGTTGGAATTGGTCCAGGAAGTATTTGTACAACAAGAGTGGTTGCTGGAATTGGGGTTCCACAGCTTACCGCCATTATGGATGTAGCAGACTACGCGCTAGAAGCTGGAGTACCGGTGATTGCTGATGGGGGCGTTAAGTATTCAGGAGATATTGTAAAAGCCCTAGCGGCAGGAGCCAGTACGGTTATGTTAGGCAGCCTCCTTGCGGGGACCGATGAAAGCCCAGGAGAACGGGTAATTTTCAAGGGAAGAAGCTTTAAATCCTATCGAGGAATGGGAAGTCTTGGTGCTATGAAATCGGGAAGTAGCGATCGCTATTTCCAAAATGAAAGCAAGAAATTTGTTCCCGAGGGAGTCGAAGGAAGAGTTCCCTACCGGGGATTTGTTAAAGATACTCTTTATCAAATGAACGGGGGACTTCGCTCGGGCATGGGATATGTTGGAGCCAAGGACCTGGTTGAACTTAGAGAAAAAGCAGAGTTTATCAAAATCTCTAATGCAGGACTCATTGAGAGTCATCCCCATGACATTCAGATTACTGCCGAACCACCGAACTACTCTGATTCGAGGGACAACTATGATAATAATATGTGATTTTGGGGGAGGACTTGCTCAGTCTCTGGCCAGACAAGTTCGTGAGCTTGGCGTATATTCAGAGATTATGCCCTATTTTAAAGAAGATGAGATGATAAAAAAAGAGGCCAAGGCCCTTATCCTGATAGGAGATGATAAAAAGGCCTTGGAGCTTAGCCATGAAAAGTCCATGAAAAAAATATATGAGATGGGTCTTCCCATTCTTGCTCTTGGCTATGGAACTCCTCGTATGGTTATGGATCTTGGAGGAAAGATCAAAGAAGTAGCAGAAGTAGAAAAGATGCAGAGGATTCTCTTTTCTGATAATTCTCCCTTCTTACTAAGTAGTGATTTAAGCCTTTGTATTGATGGAGGCTATCTCTTTAAAGAACTACCTCCGGGTTTTGAAAATATTGCTTTTTCTGAAGATGTGCCCCAGGTAGCCATTGGAAGTTCTAAGAAAAACCAGTATGGTTTTTTAATAAAACATGCGACAGAGGATATATTAAAAACCTTCCTCTTTGATATTGCTAAGATAGAAAAGTCCTGGAATCTTAAAGACTTTGCCTATAGACAAATTGCAAAAATTCGTCAGCAAGTAGGAGATAAAAAAGTCCTCTGTGCCCTTAGTGGGGGGGTTGATTCATCTGTAGCAGCCCTTATTGTGCATAAGGCCATTGGAGATCAGCTGACCTGTATATTTGTAGACCATGGCCTTCTTCGCAAGGGCGAAAGACAAGAAGTAATGGAAAACTATGGAAAGAGTTTCTCCATGGATATTCGTTGTGTTGAGGCAGAAAAGCGCTTTCTAGGAAAACTAGAAGGCATAAGTGATCCAGAGAAGAAAAGAAAGATTATCGGAGAAGAATTTATTCGTGTATTTGAAGAAGAAGCAAATAAAATAGGCGATATAGATTTTCTTGTACAGGGAACGATTTATCCAGATGTAGTAGAAAGCGGTGAGGGAGCATCGGCAAATATAAAGAGCCACCATAATGTGGGCGGCCTTCCCGAAAGAATGGACCTTAAACTGATTGAACCCCTACGAGAGCTTTTTAAAGATGAAGTAAGAGAGGTAGGAGAAATCCTTGGCCTTGAACACCATTTTGTATGGCGTCAACCTTTTCCCGGCCCCGGTCTTGCAGTACGCTGTCTAGGAGCTATAACCAAGAAGAGGCTAGATATCCTAAGTGAAGCCGATGCCATCTTTAGAGAAGAAATAGCTAGGGCAGGCTTGGAGGAAAAGATTTGGCAATACTTTGCTGTTCTTCCTGGAATTTCTTCTGTTGGAGTCAAAGATCAAGCCAGAACCTACTTTGAAACAATAGCCCTTAGGGCTGTTCACTCTGTTGATGGAACAAGTTCAGATTGGGCCAGGATACCCTATGAGACCTTAGAAATTGTCTCCCGGCGTATTGTTAGTGAGGTGCCTGGAGTAAACCGAGTAGTCTATGATATTACTACGAAACCTCCTAGTACTATTGAGTGGGAGTAGTTAAAAACAAATATAAAAGCTGATTAAACCAATACTTGTAGAGGTTAAAAACCCTCGACTGGAACGAAATTGGGTAAAAAAGTTTTAAAGAATAACTTAATAAATAATGCCAACTGGCTTACAAGTAGAAACACCATAGAGATCTTATAAAAAGAATCTATGGTGTTTTGTGTGTATATTCATTTTTCAATAGATTTATTCCCTTCTAATTTCTTTAAAGAGGAGTTATTTAATAGAGATTTCAATTGGAATCTAGCCATTTGATTTAATTTTTTTAGCCTTTCAGCTTGTGATACATTCTCTGCAATGAATTGAGCATTAGCAGACTCAAGATTTGCCATTACTATTAATTCCTCTATAGTAGCATAATCCCTCATGTTTCCATCTTTGTCTGGGTTGTTTATCTTCCATTCCTTAGCAGTAGATCCAAATAAAGCAACATTCAATAAATCTGCTTCATCTGCATAAGTTATACCTATTTGTGCTTTAGTTAATTTATTATGGATTAA
>DASRNA010000070.1:0-2269 GCA_035647655.1 Clostridia bacterium
CATCTATGATAATTCAGAGTATAAGGTTATAGTAGATGTTAGTAAAAAAGCAGATGGAGATTATGAAGCCAAGACGTCTTATGAAAAAGAAAACAAACTTATAGATGGAGTCCCGATTTTCAAAAACACAAGCAGCGCTAAGGCGGCACTAATCAAATTGCAAGCAGAAAAAACACTAGATGATAAGGCCCCAAAAGATGGACGCTTTAGCTTTATCCTAACCGATGAAAAAGGGCAAGTCCTTCAAAGAAAATCAAATAAAGAGGGAAAAATCCTATTTGATGAATTTCCAATAAAAGAAGAAGGAAGCAAGATCTTCTATCTTAAGGAAGAAGTAGGGACTGATAAAGACATCATCTATGATAAGTCAGAGTATAAAGTAATCGTGGTCACAAAAAAAGACAAAGATGGAAACTATGAAGCCAGCATTACCTATAAGAAAGCTGGTAAGACCTTTGAAGGAAGCCCGATATTTAAAAACAAGATCAAGGTAAAAACACTTCCTAGTACAGGTCAAGCAAAATCATCAATTCCGCTTTTGGGAGGTGGGCTACTTCTAGTAGGAATAGCATTGACCTTTTCACAAAAGAAAAAAGAAAATTGATAAGGCAATCAGAGAGTCCTCTTGGGCTCTCTTTTTTTTTAGGAGATAGTCTTATTTTTAGCAAGGCTAGCCCTATAGGAAAACTTTAAGCAAGGCTTATTTTGCAGAGAAATCTTAATGGAGTATAATAAAGATAATCACTTGCTCCCTAGGAGGTTTATTTATGCAAGAAAAGATTATCGTTCATTATCCCCAAGACGAAATGACGACATTTCTTCTACCAATCACCCAGGGTTGTTCTTATAATAAGTGCAAATTTTGTACCATGTATAAGGACCAAAGGTATAAAGAGGTTTCTCTCTCAGAGATAGAACTGATTTTAAAAAGTGGTCATCTCTATACAGAAAAAGTTTTTTTAGTCGGAGCTGACCCCTTATCCCTTGGCTTTGAGAAGACCCTACATATACTTGGACTAATTAAAAAACATCTTCATTACTGTGCTTGTGTGGCCTCCTATGCATCCATAAGAAATATTGCAAGATATAGTGAGAAGGAACTTACCATCCTCCATAACGCAGGACTTAGACTACTCTATATAGGCTTTGAAACAGGCAGAGATGATATTTTAAAGAAAATGAATAAACCACACAGCCTAACAGAAGCACTAAGAGAGGCCAAAAAGCTCAATAGAGCACATTTGCCCTTTAACACTATTGTTCTAAGTGGGATAGCAGGCAGCGCTCAAGGAATAAAAAATGCTGAGGCTACAGCCCAGATGATAAACAAGTTCACTACAAATAAGGTTATAACCATGAAGCTTATGGTATTTCATGGATCCCTTCTTGCGGAAGAGGTAAAAAAAGGAGACTTTATTCCAGCTGCCAAGGAGGAGCTCCTCCTAGAGCTAGAGCATCTTCTTACACATCTTCAGGTAAAAAAACCTATGATATTTGATACCACCCATCCAAGCAACATAATAAAGATAAAGGGGACCTTGCCCCAGGACAAAAGGCGCCTAATCAACAAGATTAGGCAAGCAAAAGATAAATAATCAAGCCACCTACTATAAAAAGAGCAAAGATAAAAGGAGGAATGTTCTTTGGAAGAAAATAAAAACTACATTAAATACCATCTAGTGGATAAAAAAATAGAAGAAGGCCCGGGCCTAGAGAACCTATCCCCCCAGGCCATAAAAAAGATTCGGGACTTTCATAAGAGCTTTAAGGAGTATAAAGTTACCCCCCTACATAGGCTAAGGGAGCTTTCAGACCACTATGGAGTAAAGGAGATCCTGGTTAAGGATGAGTCCCACCGTTTTGGACTAAAGGCCTTTAAAGTCTTAGGCGGCTCCTACGCAATCGGAAAAGACCTTGCCGGGAGACTGGATATGGATATAGCAGATCTCTCCTTTGAGTATTTAAAGAGGGAAGATATAAGAAAAAAGCTAGGAGAAATCACCTTTGTTACTGCCACCGATGGAAATCATGGAAGGGGAGTCGCCTGGGCTGCTAAGAAACTAGGCCAAAAATCCGTCGTCTATATGCCCAAGGGATCTTCCCAGATTAGGCTGGATGCCATAAGAAGAGAAGGAGCCCAGGCAGAAATCATTGAGGGAAACTATGATGATGCGGTTAGACTCTCAAATCAAATGGCTAAAAAGTACGGCTGGGTGGTTTTACAAGATACAGCCTGGCCAGGCTATGAAAAGATCCCCACCTGGATTAT
>DASRNA010000071.1:0-11175 GCA_035647655.1 Clostridia bacterium
CAATGGATGTTCCATGGAGGACTGAATCTGTTAAAATAGGTGCCAAAAAACCTGCTAGTAGGGTAAAGCTCCCCTGCCAAAGAGCCAGGGGCAAAATAGAAAATAAGACCCCTCTTCCATAGTAATTAGCCAAAATAAAAGCAGTAAAACCATCCAGCACCGTCTTGGCTAATAAAATAGATATATCATTAAAAAGAGCATCTTCAAAGGCACCAATAATACCCATGGCTCCTATACACATAGTCATAGAAGCAATAATAAAGCCTTGAACAAAACCTTCCTCTTTAGAGCCATAGCGGCCTTTAAGCCTTTCTCCAAAGGCTTCAATGGCCCCTTCAATATGAATTAGCCCTCCTAGCAGAGTTCCAAAAACCATGGCTAGCAGCATTAAAATCACATCATTTTCATAGGAGCCAATCCGGCTTAAGACCCCCGATAGCCCAAGAACAACAACACTTAGGCCCTGTACCCTAATAAGCTGGCTGCGCAGATTCTCGGGAATTCCCCGCCGCATAATAAGTCCCAGGCTTCCTCCAAAGAGCACTCCTATTATATTAATTACTGTTCCAATTCCCCTCATTGCCTACCTCTAATATAAATACAAATAGAAAATAAGAAGGGCAAGCCCTTCTTATTTATTCTTCTTCAGATTCCAATGGTTTATAAACTGTTCGTCTACCTAAACTAAAGACGGGGCTACTAAAACTGCCTTCTTCAATATTTGATACAGCCTTTTGCATATCATAAATGCGAGCATCTATAATATCTAGGTAGTGGAGCAGTTCCGCTTCAGGAAACATTGGTTTTTTGGGTGAACCATATTCTGGTTCATAGTGGTGGGTAAGGACCATATGTTGCAGAAGAAGTTTTGTTTCTTCATCGCAACCAACCTCTTCAGCAATCTTTTCAATTCGTCCAATTCCTGAAATAATGTGACCTAGGAGGGTCCCTTCCTTTGTATAAGTAGAGACGATTCCCATTTCATTTGCGCTCATCTCAGTGATTTTTTCCAGGTCATGATAAATAACCCCTGCGAAAACAAGATCTGCATCTAATTCGTATAGTTCAGAGAGCATTTCTCCTGCCTTATACATCCTTAAAAGATGATAAAGGAGTCCTCCACGTATAGAATGGTGATTGCTTTTGGCAGCAGGATAGTAAAGCATCTTTTCTTTATGAACTTCTAAGGCTGCTATAGCCATCTTTCTTAAAGATTCTTTTTCTATCTTTTGCGCCCTAGTAAAAAGTTCTTCCCACATGGCCAGGCCTTCATAGGGAGCTGAACTGATCAAAAGTTTATGGTCTACCTCATCACCCTCCTCCTCTGGCCTGTGCTTTATAATCTTTAGCTGCATTTTATCCATCCAGAGGGTTATATCTCCTCTAACCTTAATGATATCACCACTTTGATAAAGGTCTTCTTCCCCCTCCCCAATATTCCAAATCTTGGAATTAATCTGACCCGAGACATCCTCCAAGGTCAGATCCAAGTATTTATTATTATTGGAGCTTGTCCGTAGATTAAATTCTTTTATCAGATAGAAGCCTTCAATTCTTTCTCCTACCTCAAATTCTCGAATCAGTTTCATTCTTCCTCCTCCGGTTCAAAAATTATTTTGTTACGGGGAATTTTTTGCGAAGTTCTTCCATATAGCCAGCATAAGCTTCTTGCTGCTTTTGGCTTCTTAGTTGCTCTACAATTTCTGGAAGGGCTTCTTCAAAGGTTTTTCTTCCTTCACTGGTCTTATTATCAACTTGGATGATATGATAGCCAAACTGCGTTTTTACTGGCTGGGATGTTTCTCCCACTTGCATCTTAAAGGCTACTTCTTCGAATTCAGGAACCATTTTCCCCTTTTCAAAAAGGCCTAGTGCTCCTCCATTTTCTTTTGAAGGACATGTAGACTTTTCTAGGGCCAGCTGGCTAAAGTCTCCCCCTTCATCAAGTTGCTTTTTAATGGCAGTTGCTTCTTCAAGATTTTCTACCAAAATATGGCTTGCAGCTACTTGCTCAGGTCGAACAAAAGATTCTTTGTTCTCATTATAAAAGCTCTCGCTTTCATCTTGTGAGGGCTCGGCTTTCATTAAAACTTCATTAATAGCCATTCCTTTTAATACTTCCTTACTTAGCTTATCCATTTCTGCTTTATAAGCTTCAGAGTCTTGAATTTTATTTGCAAGAGCATCTTGATAAAGTAATTCTTGATTAATCAGTTCTTCTACTATTACTTCTTCACCTAGGCTTGCCAATTGTTGGGCATACTCAGGAGGCATAGAAGCCTGAAAATCCCTTAGGTCCTCTCTTGTTAGAGATTTATTCCCTACTTTTGCTAGTACTTCGTTCATTTTACACTTCCTTTCTTCTATCAACTTGTTATACCCATATAATATCACCATACACCTTTTTTAGCTAGATTAAGCTTCTTTAACAGTAAAGCCCTTGTTTTTTAGTCTTTTATACAAAAACTTGACTGTTTCTGCTGTTTTTTGTATAATTTCTTTAAGTATCCTTGAAAAGACAGAGTACCAGGAGTTTTTCTCGCCAGCGAGCCGGTGATAGTGAAAGATCGGCAAATATATTCTGGGAATGGACCTTGGAGATACTCCGCTTGGAAAAGCGTTACCCTAAAGAACCAAGTAGGTGGTACCGTGCTTATGCGCCCTATTTTTGGGCGCTTTTTTTATAGGAGGAAGAATGAAAAAACGAATCTTCAGTGGCATTCAGCCCTCAGGAGATCTGACTCTGGGCAATTATCTTGGAGCCCTGCGCAATTGGCCTCGCCTTCAAGAGGACTACCATGCAATCTATTCTATTGTAGACCTGCATGCTATTACAGTAAAACAAGACCCAAAACTACTTAAAGAAAGAACCCTACTCACCCTAGCTCTTTACTTGGCAGCCGGCATCGACCCGGAAAAATCAATTCTTTTTATACAGTCTCATGTTCCCCAACATGCCGAGTTAAATTGGTTGCTGGCCTGCCACACCTATATGGGAGAGCTCTCTAGAATGACTCAGTTTAAAGATAAGTCTAGTCGTTTAAGCCAAAAGGACAGTATCCCCTCAGGACTATTTAATTATCCCACCCTAATGGCAGCAGATATCCTTCTCTATCAAGCTCAGCTTGTTCCCGTTGGAGAAGACCAGTCGCAACATCTTGAACTAACGCGAGACCTAGCCATTCGATTTAATAATGCCTATGGGAAAACCTTTGCTATACCAAAAGGCTACTTCAATCCCTTTGGCGCTAAAATCTATGATCTTCAAAACCCCACCGCTACTATGAGTAAATCATCAGTCAATCAAAATGGCGTTCTTTTTCTAATGGAAGAAGAAAAAAGCCTGCGAAAAAAGATTGCCCGCTCTGTAACAGACAATTTAGCAGTCATCCGCTATAGTGATGAGCAAGCTGGGGTAAAGAACCTGCTAAATATTTATTCCCTTCTTAGTGGAAAAACTCCTGATAAGACGCTTTTACACTTTGAAGGTAAGGGCTATAAGGCACTAAAGGATGATGTTAGCGAACTTGTCCTTGATGAACTTCTTCCCCTACAAAAACGAACATTAGAATATCTGGGTGATACTGTAGAGCTGGAGAAAATCTATAGCAAGGGGGCAAAAAAGGCCAAAGAACTGGCTAAACCCACGCTAGAAGACGTTAAAGAAAAACTAGGCTTTGTAATCTAAAATCTAAGGGGGACCTATGAATATTGCAATAAAAGATGGTCAATTCATATCTCTAGATGAATCCATGGCCAACCGCCATGGCCTGGTGGCTGGGGCCACAGGTACAGGAAAAACAATCACCATAAAACTTATGGCCGAAGAATTTGCCAAGGCAGGCGTTCCTGTTTTTATCACCGATATTAAGGGGGATCTTTCGGGTTTTTTAGAAGCAGGCACACTAAGTCCAAAACTGGCAGAGCGCCTTGAGAAAATTGGGGCTCCTAGTCCCGAATTTGAAAGCTTTACTGTTAACTTTTGGGATGTCCTTAAGGAAAATGGCATACCCCTTCGAGCCACCATCAGCGAAATGGGACCCCTGCTTCTAAGTAGACTCCTAAATCTTAATGATACACAAACAGGAGTCCTCTATGCACTTTTTAAAATTGCAGATGACCAGGGGCTTCTACTATTAGATTTTAAGGATCTATCGGAGATGCTCAAATTCCTATATGAAAACTCTAAGGAGCTTTCCAAAGACTATGGGAATATGAGCAAGGCATCTATCGGAGCCATCCAGCGCAGTCTTCTTATTTTAGAGCAACAAGGAGCCACAGAGTTCTTCCAAGAACCCGCCTTAGATGTAAGAGACTTTCTACAAAAAGATAGGCAGGCAAGGGGAGTTATCAATATCTTAGATGCACGTAAAATTTACCATAATCCTGATATCTACTCCGCCTTCTTGCTGCTACTTTTATCCAATCTTTATGAAGAACTTCCCGAAGTTGGCGATCAGCCCCTACCTAAACTTGTCTTCTTTTTTGAGGAGGCTCATCTTATTTTCCAAAATGCTTCCAAGGTACTCTTGGAAAAAATCGAGCAAATCGTTAAGCTTATTCGCAGTAAGGGAGTTGGCGTATTTTTTATCACGCAAAATCCCAGGGATATCCCAGACAATATTCTTGCTCAAATGGGCAACCGAGTCCAGCACGCCCTTAGGGCCTATACCCCTGCAGAACAAAGGTTGGTTAAGGCGGTAGCAGATTCTTTTAGAAATGATGCAGAAATGAATGTCGCAGAAGAGCTGCTTGCTCTTAAAACTGGCGAGGCCTTGATCTCAACCCTGGATGAAAATGGGGCTCCCACCCCCGTTGTCAAAGCTTTTATTTTAGCTCCTGCCTCAAATATGGACCCCGCCTCTAGTCAAAGCGTGGAAAACGCCATTAAAAACTCCTATTTTTATAATAAATACGAAAAAACCTTCGATTCCCATTCAGCCTATGAAGTGCTAAAAGAAAGGGCCGAGCAAATGGCTGAGGAAGTTAAGTCTTCTGATAAAAAAGAAAAAGAAGAGGGACTGTTAGGAAGCCTTCTTAAGCCACGTTCTAGTAGAGACACAGCCATGGAGCGGATGATAAAAAACACCATGGGTTCCTTTGGTTCTCAACTTGGAAGGGAGATTTTCCGAGGTGTCCTAGGAGGCATAAAAAAAGACAAATAATAGGGCCTTATTAGCCCCTCCTATTTATTGCTAGCAAGGGGCTAAAGTAAGAGGCAAAAGGACCTAATGAAAACTAGAAGAAAGCAGTAAAATATGACCAAAAACAAAGCCTTCCCCTGGATTTTAGTCCTTTTATGGATGGGCCTGATCTTTTATTTTTCTCATCAACCAGCCAGCCAATCCGCTCAGCTAAGCAGGGGGCTAACTGTAACGATTATAAATATCATAGAAAAGCTTGCCCCCAATATAGATTTTGACTTTGGCGCCTTTCATCATTTTATTCGAAAAAACGCGCATTTTTTTGCCTACTTGATTCTTGGTCTGCTAGTAGCAAATGCTATGAGGGTTCGCAAAACCAAGAGGGCTCTTGCCGCAATTATCCTATGCACCTTATATGCTCTTAGTGATGAGTTCCATCAAACATTTATCCCTGCTAGGGCAGGACAGTGGACCGATGTACTTATTGATAGTATGGGCTCAGCTTTTGGTGTTTTCTCCTATCAGATTGCTCTTTTTATGAAAAAAAGATAATCCTAGATAGATTATCCTTTTCATAAAACATAGTGGTCTTTGTAAAAGAAGCCATCCTGCTCTTTTTTTACCTAGTTGGAGCTGGCCACCTGTAGGGATACTAGCTTTTTTCCCCCCGCTACTTTTTGCTGACCTACTTCCTTAAATCCGAATTTTTTATGAAAAAGTAAAGATCCCGGATTAGGAGGTTCAATGTCAATTTCTGCTGCTACACAGTCCACACCCGTTTGTCTTGCATGAATAAAGACAGACTCATAAAGTAGTTTTCCTAATTTTTTGCCGTGCATTTTGGATGATACCACTACCCTATCGATATACAAGAACCGCTCATAATGCTCAGAAAACCACAGGTAATTAATGCTATCGTACTTTTTTCCTTCTCTAAAGGTTAAAACAAAGGCCTCCACAAGACCATCAATTTCTACTACATTAAACATTTCCGATTGATCTATCAGGCTATTTAGTTTTTCTTTTGTGAGTGGGGATAGAAAATGCACTAATTCTTTGTTTATCTCAAGTACTCTATCGCAGTCTTTTTTTTCGTATTTTCTCATACTTATATTTTTCATTTGCTCCTCCTTAGTTTCTTCTTGTCCTTTACCTTTACTTTTTTTGTCTGGATTTTTAAAGCAATCAGGGATAATGGTAACAATATAAGGTTTTTTCTTAAATACCCCAAAGCTATAATCTTTTCCCTCCTTGCCCCACTAATTTTCTTCGAAAATGCCAATTCCTAAATAATTTCATAAAAATTCCTTCACTAACTAGTATGGCAATAAAAATACAAAGATAACCCATACTCATAGAAAAGTTTATCGGATCCTTATGGATGATAATGCCAAAAAAGGTCCCTACAGGTGCCTCCAGGCTTAATAAAATGGAGGCCCTAGTAGCCGTAGTATACTTTTGCCCTGTTGTCTGCAGCATATAGGCTATAAAGGTACTTACCACCCCAATATATATAATAGCCAGTAGGGGTTTTGCTTCTATAGGAGCAAAGCTTTTAAAAAGAAGTGCTCCAATAAGAGAAAATAAGGCCGTCACTCCAATTTGCACAAAATTAAGATGAATAGGACGTTCGTCTTTTACATATTCTGCTGAGAGGACCATATGCAAGGCCACAAGTAAAGCCCCGCCTAGGAGCAAATAATCACCCCGGGTCAAATTTCCAAAGTTTCCCGAACTAATAAGATATATCCCAAAAAGACTGAGGACTGCTGCTACAAAGGTCCTGCCCTCTGGGATTTTTTTATTATAAATCCAGTCAAAGGCTGGTACAAAGAGCACATAGCTACCAACTAGAAAGGCTGTCTTAGAAGTGTTTGTTAGTCTTTGACCTTCATGAATAAGATAAAAAAAGCTAAACATTAATAGCCCAAGAATGATTCCTTTTTTTACTGTTTGCCTGGTCAAATCCCCTCTTCTTTTTAAGGAGAGAGGAAGAAGGCATAAAAACCCAATCAGAAAACGCAGGGCCTGTATCTGAAGAGAACTCACCCCCATATTCAAAGCGTATTCTGTAATAGAATAACCAAAACCCCAAAAAAGGGTTACTCCTAAAAGAGCTATTTCTCCTTTATACTTCACGCCTTGCCTCCAAAATATAGTAGCCTGCCTTCTTATCAAGGACCACTACATTAGCAAAAAGCTCTTCCAACCTTTTTTTTGCACTCTTCATTCCCTGCTTTTTTTGAATAACAATCATTAGGCGTCCCCCAGGATAAAGATGCTGCCTTGCTTCTTTAAAGAGGAAATAGATTGTTTCTTTTCCTCGTCGTATAGGAGGATTAAAAAGAATCACATCAAACTTTTTATCTATCTTGGAAAAACCATCGGAGTAAAAAACTTTTCCTTTGGCCTTATTTAATTCAAGATTTTTTTTGGCCAGCTCTAGGGCCCTTTGATTTACATCACTCATATGGCACACAATTCCTAGGTGAAGATAGACCAGGGTCCCAACAGGACCATATCCACATCCAAGGTCTAGTACCTCCCCCGAAATACGGTCTAAACTAGTCTTTATAAGAAGATCTGTCCCAAAATCAAGACGATCTTTACTAAAAACCCCCCTATCTGTAATAAAAGGATAGCTCTTCTTATTAAAATAAAGAGTTATCCTTTTAGGATCACTTGGGATTTTTGTTTTTTCACTAAAATAATGCTCCATCCTCTCCTCCTTTAAAAATGATAAGATGAAAAAATATTCCTGGAGCTGCCAGCTCACTAAAGTCGATCTCAACCTTTCTTCCCCAGGTGGAAAAGATAAGTTTATCCCCAGAAAACCCTGTTATTACCATAAAATGATTGACATAGGGGGTGCTTGCCGG
Source organism: Clostridia bacterium (assembly GCA_035647655.1). Taxonomy (GTDB): domain Bacteria; phylum Bacillota; class Clostridia; order Peptostreptococcales; family Acidaminobacteraceae; genus DTU036. Next base: position 8,024 of record DASRNA010000071.1, read on the forward strand.
TGGACCCAAGACCATAATAGCAGGAAGTTCTCCTTTAAGTAAGGCTTTTTTGGCTTCTAGCAGGGCCCTTTTTCTGATAAAACGAAAGACCTTGGTTTCTAGGAAAATCCCCCTTATCCGACAAAAACGCACAGTCCTTTGCGCCCATAATCCTGGGCTAATCATGCCATAGGTATCTTCCTTGCTATGTGGATTAAAAAAATGAAGGGGTTTAAGCCAGTAGTAGAGGGCTGTGGCTAATTCTAAATACTCTTTTTTATCTACATTTTTCTTTTCCAAGAAATAATAATATATATTTGCAGAAGCAATTACTCCACAGCCACCTGCTGCCCAAAGACTTTTTTTAAACCAGGCTTGATTTCCACCATAGCTTCCTTGAACAAGGGGAAAGTTTTTTAACTCCATTTTGCCTCCTTTGTGGATATCTTTGTTTTATTGTGGAAAACCCTCCTGTTAAAAGCCTTGATTTTAGCACTTATCCAAAACTTATCCACATTATCCACAAAGTATCCACAGTTTTGCCTGTGGATTAAAGGGAAAGATTTGCCTTTGCATTTAGTGAAAGAGGAGCGAAATCTTCTTTTAAGGCCTTATAATAAGCTGCTCCTGCAATCATTGCTCCATTATCAGTACAAATCGAAAGGGGAGGAATAAAGACTTGTGCCGGAAGATCCGCTAAGACCTCCCTAAGTCTTTGATTGGAGGCCACTCCTCCAGCAATAATGATTTTTCTTTGGCCTGTTTGTTCTATAGCCTCTATTAGTTTGTCATAAACTATGGAAAATACTGTTTCTTGAAAAGAGGCGGCCAGATCTGCTTTCTGCTTTTCTGTAAGTTCTAGTTTATCCGCCAGGTTTTTTACCGCTGATTTAATGCCCGAGAAGGAGAAGTCCAAGGAACCCTTTTCCAGCATCGTTTTTGGCAGCGAAAAGCTAGGCTGGCCCTGGCGCGCAATTTCCTCTACCTTGGGCCCGCCGGGATAGGAAAGGCCCAGTATTCTTGCTACTTTATCAAAGGCTTCCCCCAGGGCGTCATCCCTGGTTCCTCCTAGGTATTTATAGACCCCATAGTCCTGGGTAAGATAAAAATGACTATGACCTCCACTTAAGATAAGCGAAAGAAAGGGAGGCTCCAAATCATGAAAGGCCAGGTAATTTGCTGCTACATGGCCATCAAGATGATGAATGGCATAGAGGGGTTTATTTAGAGCGTAGCTTAGACCCTTCGCATAATTTAAGCCTACAAGAAGAGGCCCTATTAGGCCAGGTCCCTGAGTTACTGCCACACCATCAATTTCATCTAGTCTTTTTCCCGATTCTTCCAGGGCCCGTGATACCACTCCATCTATACGCTCTACATGGGAACGAGAAGCTATCTCTGGGACAACTCCACCAAAGGGTTGATGGATTTCAATTTGGGAGTGGATTACGCTAGATAGAACTTTTCTGCCATCTTCTACAAGAGCGGCGGCTGTTTCATCACAGCTTGTTTCAATTCCCAGAATTAGCATTTTTTTCCTCCAATCGCCTCTTGGCCTCTACCTCTCTTAAATAGATTGGCACAAGCTCCTCTTGGGCCTGTCCATCTAAATAGGCTTGAATGACTCCCTGGGCTAAGGGGCCTGGATCTTTAAAAGAAAAAGAAGGAGCTTGCTCCTTAAAGGCGTCTAGTTTTTCCCCAACAAAAACAAGCTCCTCATCCCTTTCTTTTAGGCTCTGTAAAAAAACAGCGAATTCTCCGTTAAAGGGTTCTTTTTTATAGGCACCATAGGCAGCCCCATAAACATTTCCCCTACGGGCATCCATTAGGGGCACTACAATATCAGCCTTATGCCCATAACTTCTAGAACGAAGGCTATTTACTCCATAACAGGCAAGCCCTGCCCCTCTAGCAAGCCCTAAAGCAGTAGAAAGGCCAATGCGGATGCCTGTGAAGCTTCCTGGACCCAGGCCCAGGACTAGGGTATCCATGTCCTCTAGGCCATAGCCTAGCTCAGTTAGGGCTCGGTCCATTAGGGGCATAAGCTCACTGGCATGGCCAAAGTTTGATGTGGTCTCAAAATTATGAAAGTCCCCATCATATATGCAGAGGGAGCAGACACTGCTCACCGTATCAAATGCCAAAATCTTCTCTTCTTGCAAATTTCACCCTCCTTACTTGGTCTTTTTCCTCTATAATTTCCAGGCAATAGGCCTCTTTAGGAATTAATTCAAGACCCACCTGGGGCCACTCAATAACAATCCTGCCCGGTCGATCAAAGTACTCTTCAAAGCCTAAAGCCAAAAGCTCCTCTATATCCCCAATGCGATAAAGATCCATATGAAAAAGGGTCCCCCCCTTATAGGGGTGCTCCTCAACAATGGAAAAGGTGGGGCTTTTTATGTTTTCAATCCCTAGAGCCCTACCATATGCCTTGGTAAAGGTAGTTTTTCCCGCTCCTAAATCTCCAATTAAAAGAAGTATAGGGATTTCTTTTTTTGCTAAAATATTTGCATAACTGGTAAGTTCTTCTACTGAATGTATTAGCACAATCTCTCCTTAATAAAAAACCTTATAAATAATAACTAGTATTGCTATATGGACAGGATAAAAAAAGTAAAAAAGATACTTTGGAACTCTTTTTTTGGGAAGTCTTTCACTGATCTGAATTAGGGGTAAGGCAAGAATACTCCGCCACTGAAATATAAACCCATCAAGACCAGCAAACCCCTGAATAATAACAGAAAAAGAAGTTCCATATATTAGTCCACTGGAAATACTCCCATAGATACTTATTAATACATATCCTAGAATCTGCTCAAAGGGATCCCGGATGAGATAAAACAGAAGGCTCAGCATAAGACCATAACTTCCATAGCCCAGAGAAAAGGGAGGAAAAAAGTACTGTATAAGGTCTGGTAGTAGTAGTAATCCCATAGCAAGCAAATAAAACCATTTACTCTTTTTTCTTTTCTCATAAAGATTCAGAAGGATAAAACTCAAAGCAAACTGAAATAGCTGATTTAATTTATAAAGAGTAAAAACTGCCCCAGGATTCAAAAAGCTGTAGGGCAACTGGCTAATAAAAGCAAAAACCACCAGCCTTTTAAAATAGGCCCTCCGATTGGAACTATAGCGAAACCCCTGGGCCAAAGCCCAGGCAAAGATAGGAA
>DASRNA010000072.1:0-4205 GCA_035647655.1 Clostridia bacterium
AGAAGTAGGAGCTAAAAAAGCTCTAAGAGATGCGCTAGTAGATCTTTATGTGAAGTTATATTAGCTATTAAAAAAAGAGGGAAATCACCCCTCTTTTTTTTACACCAAATTGGAATACTCATGAAAAATAAAGATAAAACCATGAAATAAACCTATACTGGATTTGAAATAAAACAAGAAAAATATAGGAAAGACAGGTGTAAAAGATGAAAAAGTCCTGGTTTCTTATTCTACTGATTCTTCTTTTAGTTCCAGGGGCTATAAGTGTTTGTAAAAATAAAGAAGAGGCCGTAGAGGGATTTAACCTTAGTAAAAAAAGTGAAAAAAAAGCCTATAGTCAAGACTTCCATATCCAGCCAAAGACTGAAAAACCAAAGAAGACCAGACAAGAAACAGCTCTAAAAAAACCTAAAAAAACAGCAAGAAAGATAGAGGAAATTTTCCAGGAAGAGTCCCAAGAACCTTTGCCTGAAAAAGAAGAAAGCAAGCTGGAAAAAGCGCAGGGGAAAGAAGCCGGTGAAAAAGAAGAAGAAAGGGACAAGCCGGTAGATATTCCAAAAGAAGAAAACGCGCTTATAAATAGGAATCAAAGCGAGGTAATAGAAGAAAAAACAGAAAACAAAAGAGAGGAGGGGTTTGTCTTTGAACCATACTACAGTGCTCCTATTGGTAGCCAGGGTCTTTTTTCCGATAGCGACTCTGCTACAGATGAGGGCTGGCGTATTAGTGAGATGGATAATCCTTCAGAATACTTAACCTTTGTCCCTAAGGGATGGGAGGTGTATCCGGTTTGGTATTATACTTCGCCTGATGAGTTCGTGGTTTTTTACACATTAAACTTTTATGACTGAAGATTTATAAGTAAAGGCAGGTCTGCATTATTTTAAAGGGAGGAAATATATATGAAGCGCCAAAACATAGCCTTATTACTAGTTCTTTTATTACTTTTTACCAATATGATTCCTTTATCTGAAGCTTACAAGGAGGATCTAGGAGAAAAAACAACAGAAGAGCTTGATAAGAAGCAAAGTGCTCTTAAAGAGGATAAGAAAGCCCCCCTTGAAATCACCCGAATTCTTCTTGATGAAGACGCAGTGGTTGAAAAAGAACTAGTAGAAATAGACAAAGACTGGATTGATCTGGCCGAGTATATTGATAAAGACCAGGCCTTTAAGAGCCTAGAAAATGAGCTTAAAAAAGAGGTCGAATATGTAGGAAGGCGCAGTCAAAATGGAGAACTACTAGAAGAAGTAGAAGAGATTGAATTAGAGACTTTAGAGAAAAAAGAGGGTCAATTTATTCTTATCCTAGAATATAAAGTAAAGGAAGAAACTTTATTAGAAGAGGAAAAAGAGCTAAGACACCTACTTGTAAAAGAAGAAGAAAAAGACTATCAAGTTATACTTCCTAAAGAAGCAGGGGAGCAAAACGCATCTTCTCCCGCTCTTTTAGCTAGCACAAATAGCAAAAAGGTTACGGTAACTCCCATTGACCCTAGAGGTAGTTGGGCCTTTTTTCATGTTTGGGATACAAAAAAACCTCCTATAACGGGTATAACTTCTACTTTTGCGTATTTTAAACTAGCAGATGGTAGTATTGGCTTTTGCATGGATCCAGGTCTTGGAGCACCGCAAGGAGATTTACCTGTAGATGTTTTTGCTAATAGCGAATTTAGGCATTTTGCAGAAAAAGTAGCTACACTGGCAATTAGTTCAGGTGGGATTCCTGGCTATTCCTTTGAAGAAAATTATGTATTTGCTCAGATGTATATTTGGAAAAACATACCCTTAGCCGGGGAATCGAAAAACCGGTATGTCTTGGATTTTAGATATCAACATAGTCCCTTTGAACAACATAAAGAGACTATGGCAAAATATTTAGCGTGGAAAAATGAGATTGATCGTAAAATGAACCATCTTGGTAAAATATCTTTTGATGGAAATAGCCTTGAGCTTGAGCTAGGAAAAGAATATAGACTAGAAGACAAAAACAAGAACCTACATGCCTTCAATATAAAAACAAACAATGCAGACCTATATGTTCGAAAAGAGGCAAATACCCTTATATTAAAGGCACAAAAGCCTTTGAATACCAGACTAGAGTTTTGGCAAGCCAGAAACTCCTATCCCTTACCTGAGGTGACTTATCTCCTAAAGGGACATGATGCCAGTTACCAGGATTTGGGAGTTTTTCGTGATCCTTTTGTGGCCACTCTTAGGGTGAGCTCCAAGCAAACAGTGGCAAGAGCAAAAATAATAAAAAGGGATAAGGATAAAAACAGCATTAGGGGAGCTGTTTTTCAAGTCTCTAGTAGCAGAGACTTTAAGCAGATCCTAGAAGAAATCACTAGTAATAATGATGGCATAGCTCTTAGCAAGGAATATTCAATAAATCAATACCCAAAGCTCTATATTAGGGAAAAAAGCGTTCCTGAACCCTATATTAAAAGTGAAGAAATAAAAGAAATTATATTGGATTCAGCAAAGACAGTCGAAACAACCTATATAAATGACACCAAGAAGGTAAGATTATATAAGAAGGATTTCTTTACAGGAAAAGCTATATCAGGTGCAGTAATTGAGCTCACCGACCCCTCAGGAAATAAGAAAGAATATAGAACTGACCAGGAGGGAAAAGTCGAAATTATTGGTATAAAGAGTGGGGCCTACAGCTTCAAAGAAAAAGCAAGTCCAAAGGGTTACACCCTTAACAAGAAGAGTTTTACTTTTTCGGTAACTAGCAAGGGACAAATCAGCGGCACCACTGAACTTATCAATAAACCCACCCGTCTTCGCCTGCTAAAAAAGGATAAAAACACAGGCCAGCCCCTGGCAGGGGCGGGCTTTGAAGTCTACGCTATGGAAGAAAAAGAGGGAAGAAGGCAGATTCAGGCCACCTATGATAAGGACCAGGGTCGCTACCTGCTAGCAGAAAAGGGAGAGAGTATCTTCTTTAGTAATGATAGGGGGGAAGTTCTAATTGATCATCTGCCCCAAGGAGACTATCTTGTGGTAGAGGTCCAGGCCAGCCCCGGCTATAAGCTTGGCAGCAGTGGAAGGCCAGTAGAAAAAACCCTTAGGATTGATAAAAATGGCCAGCTCAGCCCCAAGGAAGTAGAGTTTTTCAACCCTCCCACAGAAGTAGTACTCCAAAAAAAAGATAGGCTGACAGGTAAGCCAGTAGCTGCAGCAAAAATTGAGATCACTAGAAAAGGTCAACTAATAAAAAGCCTAGTTAGCGATGAAAAGGGCCAGGTAAAGGTGCTGGGTCTTACCAGCGGCACCTATGACTATAGGGAAATTGAGGCCCCCAGTGGCTACGTACTAGAGGATAAGACTTATAGTTTCACCATCGATGGGGCAGGAAATACAAGGGGGACCACGGAGTTTACCAATGAGCCCACCCGACTTCGTCTGCTAAAAAAGGATAAAAATACAGGCCAGCCCCTGGCAGGGGCGGGCTTTGAAGTCTACGCTATGGAAGAAAAAGAGGGAAGAAGGCAGATTCAGGCCACCTATGACAAGGACCAGGGTCGCTACCTGCTAGCAGAAAAGGGAGAGAGTATCTTCTTTAGTAATGATAGGGGGGAAGTTCTAATTGATCATTTGCCTCAAGGAGACTATCTTGTGGAGGAAACAAAGGCTCTAGCTGGATATAGATTGCCCCAAGATATTTCTAAAAGAAGCAAAATAATTATTATAGACAATGACTCTAAACAAGGGGCTCCTGCCAGTGTTTTTTTAAATGAACCCACGCAAGTTATTTTGACAAAGAAGGATATGCTAACAGGGATAGCTCTATCTGGTGCTGAGATTGAAGTATCAATAAATGATAAAAAAAGCAAATTTACAAGTGATGAAAAAGGACAGATTGAGCTAATTGGGTTAAAACCTGGCAGCTACTCATTTAAAGAAACAAAACAACCCCTAGGCTATATCCTTTCAAAAGAAGAGTTTATTTTCTTTATTGATCAAAAGGGCCATGCAAGGGGAGTGAGTGAGTTTATCAATGAACCAACTCGCTTAATAGTGAAAAAAACCGATGAAAAAAACAAGGCCATGAAGGGGGTAGTTTTTGAGTTAAGAAACTCAGAAGGAAAAATAATTAAAGCAAATTACGATAAGAAAAGCGGGCGCTATTTGGTTGCAGAAAAAGGAGAAAATAAGAATTTTATTAGCAATAAACAAGGGACTATATCTATAGAC
>DASRNA010000073.1:0-2893 GCA_035647655.1 Clostridia bacterium
ATGCTATAGGCTGAGGCTTCAAGAATAATACGATCCTTTTCCCGAAAGTTTAGGTAGGGAGAAACCCTAGCACGTTTTCTTCCCCTTCTTACATAACCAATTACGTTAACTTCACTAAAATACTCTTCACCCATTTCTAGAAGATTTCTCCCAATAAGAGAGCATCCTTCTGTAAGCTCCACCATAGTTGTGTAGTCTTTGATTTCAAAAAGATCTTCCTGGCTTACATTTTCGCGCCGAATGGGGATTAGTCTGGAGGCCAAGATAATAATAAAGGGAATCACAAAAAAAGTAAGGGCCAGGCCTATGGGCGCAAAACTAAACATACTAAAGCCACTGCCGCTGATCTCTTCTCTAAAGGTGGAGATAATAATATTGGGAGGACTGCCCACAAGGGTAATCATTCCCCCTAGTAAAGAGGCAAAGGCCATGGGCATGAGATAGCGGGAGGGAGAATCACCATTCTTACGGGCTATCTTTATTGCCACGGGCATAAAAAGTGCCATGGCACCTACATTGTTCATAAAGGCTGATAAAAAAGCAACCCCATAGACCAAAAATAAAAACTGTTTAAGAGGGGTTTTTGCTTTTTTTTCTAGGGTCTTTACCATAGCATCAACAAAACCAGAACGTATCAGGCCCTCACTTAATACTAGGATGGCAGCTACGGTAATAACCGCAGGATGGGAAAAACCAATAAAGGCTTGATTGGCTGGAACAAGTCCAAGAAATGTCGCTATAATTAAACCTGCCAGGGCAACAAAGTCAAAGCGGAACTTACCCCATATAAAATTAGCTAGAATTACTAGCAAAAGAATTAGAATTAGAGCCTGGTCTGTAGTCAAGTTTTTCTCCTTTGTAAAGAAATTTTATGTCTACATTGTACCAATTAAATGGTCTTCTGTCGATTGCTTCTAGCTAAAGGATTGGCTTCTTATTTCATTATTTTTCCTCTTAGTCTAAAGGATGGAAAAAAATAAGCGCCATTTTTCTTTGGCGCTTATACACCTTGCTTTGCTCCCATTTAAGCACTGCTTTCTAGTAATATAAAGGCATATTGCCAAGTTCTACCCTCTGCATATACTCCCTTGCAATCTTCCTGCAAGCAAGCATGGTAGAAGCTGGCGTTGGTGGGATGGTGCATTTATAGCAGGGACTGTAACGACTTAAGTGAAGAGGGATTTCTGGATTAATACTTGAGAGTTTTTCCATCATCCCTCGAAAAACTTTCTCATCGGTATTTCTTCCAGGAATTAGTAGGGTGCTAACCTCTACATGGCTATGTAAAGAGACCTCCCTAATGGTTTCTAGAACAACCTGCTCTTTTCCCCCACAGACTTCCCCGTATAAATCTGCTGGCATCTTGTAATCAATATTCCATGCATCTATTAAAGGAAGAAGTTCTTTTAGGGGCTCCTTTTCTATATAGCCATTGCTTATCATAACATTGACCTGCTTTTGCTTATGGATTTTTTTTGAAAGACGCTTAACCATTTCAAAGTTAATAGTAGGCTCATTATAGGTATAGGCAATACCCACTGAGCCCCTATCAGCCGCTGCTTGAAGGAGTTTTTTGTCGCTGATTTTTATTGAAGATACTTGAGGATCTAGTAGGCGAAAATTTTGGCAAAAGTCACAGTGAAAATTGCAGCCCATACTTCCTATAGAAAAAATTGGCCCCTTCATAAAATACTTTAAGGGTTTTTTCTCTAGGGGATCATAAGCCATAGCAGTGATTTTTCCATCACTAAGGCTATAGAGATCTTTTCCCCTACAAATTCTGGCCTTACACAGGCCCAACTGACCATCTGTTAATCGGCAGTGGTGGGGACATAAAAGACACTGGACCCCACTACTTGTTTTTTTATAATATTCTGCTCTAGTTGCCATGGCGTGTCACTTTAAAGCGGAAATATGTTACTTTTTCCTCAGGACCAATCATGGCCTTTTCTCTTGCAATAGCTACCTGCTCCTGGGGCGTATCAACCCCTGCTAGATCAGGAAGAAGCAGTCCCTGCCTATAGCCTTTTTTAACTATTACCCCATAGTTTTTCGGATCTAGGTCCTCAAAAGAGCAGGCCTCAATGGGACCCAACTCATCAACCCCAATGACAAGATCCTCAATTTCATCCCTTTTCACGGGCGAGAAGCGGCTATCTTCGCTGGCAGCACTCTGGGCATTTGAAATTATCTCAAGAGCCAGATTGTCCTTGGTGGGTTCAATTGTTCCAATGCATCCTCGCAATTTACCAAATTTATGCAAACTTACAAAGCAAGCCCTTTTCTCTTTTGTGAGTTCCCTATAGTCTTCTCCTGGCTCAAGGGGTTTTTTGTCGATAATATGACTTTCTAGGGCTTTTTTCGCCAAAAGAAGGAGCTTGTCCTTTTCTTCTTCCATCTTAAAGTAGGCACTCATATAGCCCACTCCCCAGGGTCCTTCATAGCTTAAGACCTCACTAGAAATAGGCTGACCCTCAAGAAGGCCGGCTAAAATTTGAAGGCTTCTTAGGCCACATTCCCCTGCTTGCTCGACCATATCCTTGTCCATCTCTAGGAACTGGGCTAGCTTGCCCTCCTTTATGATTCGGCCCACTTCAGCATCAAATAAAGGCCCCTGGGGATTATAATCGTAAGAACCTTCCTTTTTTAAACGATGGGACAAATCACCCGAAGCCAAAACTACCACTTTTTTCTTACTAAGGCGAATACTTCTTCTTAAGAGCCCACCAAAATAAGCTAGCTCTTTAGAAGACAGTAGGCCATAATTAATATGAATAAGTTTTGGTTTAACCTTCCAGTGTTTTTCCAGAAAATAAAGCGGGACTGTGGCACCATGATCTAGCTCCATGCTTCCTAGTTTTCTTGCTCCCCTTTTATCAAGAAAAAGTAGGGG
>DASRNA010000074.1:0-2817 GCA_035647655.1 Clostridia bacterium
TATTTAAGTTCTAGCTCTATAAAGCGAACTATTTTTTCTTCATCTTCAATAATCAGAATCTTCTCCATTAAGAATTTCCTTTACTTTGCTATTTGCCACTTTCTTTTTTTATCTTATCTACGGCTTCAGCTGCTGAATCCATTACCTTATTCACGCCCTCTTTGCCCAGGTCTGGACCCTTAAATGAATAGCTATATCCAAAGAACAAGCCAACAATTGCTAAGGGTACAATAAGCCAAAAGGCAAATACTAGTAGCAAGACCAAGATGGTAAGAGAGATGTGGCTGACAACTTCCCCGTCTTTTGCTATTTGAAAATGATTTTGATTTCCTCTTTTTACTAATTTTCCAAAGCCAGCAAAGAATTTTTCTACAAGTTCAGAAAAACTCCTGCCCTCATCCTCTGTTTCACTGCTAGTTTTTTCTGATTGAGAACTCTCATCCTTGCTAGCCCCTTCATTTTTTGAACTATGATAGCCTCCATTTTGAGGTTTATTAATAAGTCCTTCTTTTTCTAGAACTATAATTGCCTCTAGTATATCCCCACCCGCATCTTCAAGGGCTCTTTTTGCCTGATCATAAGTAATATCACCATACTGACGTAGTTTTTCTACTTGTTCCAAATTAACCATATTAACTTCCTCCCCTTATTTAGTATGGCCTAAGCATAACAATTGTATCTTTGAGGATTGTTCATCTAAGATTAAAATCTCATTAGAACTTTTTGTAATAATATTATATCATGCTTTTAAAAAAGTAGGTCCCAGAAATCCCTAGCTAAGCTGGCTAAAAGTCTGGCGAGGAGTTCTTTTAGAGGAAATATCATTTTTCTTCTGCCTATAGGGCTAAAAACAAAGATACTAAAGTTGCTACTCTATTCGTCCAAACAATGGGACTGGTCTCCCTCAACCATGCTAATCCAAGCATTTGCCTCTTTTTTAAAAATGCTTAAGGCTGTCCCTGGATAAATAGGGGCTTTTTTATAGTAGTCCATGCCAAGCTTTTTAAGTATGACTAGCAGGGCCCTGATTGTATTTCCATGGGATACCAGTAAAATCTTTTCTCCACCATGGCCCTCAATCTTCTCTAGGGCAAATTCCACTCTTTTAAAAAGACTGGGAATATCCTCACCTAAAGGGGCGGGATAAGAAAGTGGGAAGTTTAGATATTTATCAAATAAGTCTCCTTCTTCTTCCATGATCTCTGATATAAGTTTACCCTCCCAGTCTCCCATACCAAGTTCTCTTAATTCTTTTAACTCTACGATCTCTATATGCCTAGGGCCTTTTATTATTTTGGCCGTGTCTATCGCTCTTTTTTTATCGCTTGTGTAAATTCTATCAAATTTAATATCAGCCAGATAATCTTTAAGTAGATGGGCTTCTCTTAGCCCTTTTTCACTAAGGGGAGAATCTTTCCAGCCCTGAAGCCTCATAACTTTATTCCACTCTGTCTGTGCATGTCTGCTTATATATAGTTTCAAGTCTACCCCTCGTTTTTCTTATAAAGTGTCTTAGGCCTGGTTGCATTACTAGACTTTTGTTATATCTTTTAGGGCCTTGATTAAAAGATCATTGCTTTTTTTATCCTTAACAGCAACCCTTATATGGTCCCTGCCCAATCCTTTAAAAGAAGAACATTTTCTCACCAGTATTCCTTTTTTTAATAACTCTTCAAATAGGTAGTCCTCCTCTAAGTCTAGTAATTTGATCAGGATAAAGTTTGTATGGCTTGTGTAGGGCTTTACTGCTTTTATCTTCTCTAATTCAGAAAATAAGTAGTCTCTCTGCCTTCTTATATAATCCTTACTCTTTTTGATATAATCAGTATCTTTAAATATTGTTAGACCTGCGGTATTTGCCATGGAATTTATTCTCCAAGGCAGTTCAATGCTGCTTATTTTTTCAACAGTACCTTGGCTTCCACAGGCATAGCCCAGTCTAATTCCAGCCAGGGCAAAGAATTTTGTAGCAGCTCTTATTACGCTTACATTTTTATAGGCAGTATCTTTAAATAATTCAATAGAATCATAATCCTTTGGGCAAAATTCATAAAAAGCCTCATCGAGTAATAAGTGTCCCTTTACACTTTGAACACAGGCATATATTTCTAATAATGTCTCTTCTGCTATTCTCAGACCACTAGGATTATTGGGGTTTCCCAGTATCAAGAGGTCATTTTCTTTTAGGTTTTTCTTTAGAATATCTACTTCTATAGTAAAATCATCCCCGTATTCAAGCACTAAGACTTCTTTTTTATGGACCCCTGCCCTTAGCTCATATTCGGAAAAAGATGGAATAAAAAGTACCACTCTCTCAGCTAGCATAATAAAGTTATCAATAATTTCTACTGCACCATTTCCAACAAGGATATTGGCTTTTTCACAGTCTAGGTAATTTGCTAGCGCTTCTTTTAGTTTTCTGTACTGGATATCAGGATAGACTTCCACCTCTTTAAAGGCGTCCATTATTGCCTTTTCTAATCCCCTGGGGACTCCCAGTGGATTTATATTGCTGCTAAAGTCGATTAGCTTTCCTCCATACTTATCTTTGTATGTTAAAAGATCTCCACCATGCTCCATTAAAACCTCCCTATTTAATTAACAGCCAAATTACTATATAGATTATAATAAAGCTAATCTGGCTTCTATACATTATCTGGATCGAATGCTTTACATGAATTGTTTTAGTGTCCACCTGCTTGTCACCTATAGTGGGTTTTTCAACTAAAACTCCCTTATAAAGGTGACTCCCCCCTAGCTGGATTCCCAATAAACCCGAAACAGCACTTTCAGGATAGCCGCTATTTGGGCTTTCAT
>DASRNA010000075.1:0-2360 GCA_035647655.1 Clostridia bacterium
TTTTTTCGGGTACCCTCCGCCAAAATATGCTTTGGGGTGATAGCAAGGCCTCCGATGAAAAAATAAAATGGGCCCTGGAAAAGGCCCAGGCCTGGGAGTTTGTTAAAGCCTATGATAAGGGCCTAGACCACCTGGTTGAACAAGGGGGCACAAACTTCTCTGGAGGCCAGCGCCAACGCCTAAGCATTGCTAGGAGCCTCATTAAAAATCCGAAAATTATGATTTTAGATGACTCCACCTCAGCAGTAGATGTCACAACAGATGCAAAAATCAGACAGGCCTTCTCCCAGGAGCTGGCAGAAATGACAACCCTTATTATCGCTCAAAGAATTTCCTCTGTTGAAGATGCCGACCGTATTCTTGTTATGGAAGAAGGTCGTATTCACGCCATTGGAAAACACGATGAACTTCTTGAAACTTCTACAGTTTATCGTGAGATCTATGATTCCCAGCAGAAAGGTTTACCATCATGAAAAAACAAAAATCGCTAAAACCTAAAAACTTGGGAGCTACCTTAATGAGAATGTTCTCCTATTTTCGATATAATCTTGGCCTTTTTGTTTTTGGAATGATCAGTGTGCTTCTTGCCACCCTGGCCACTGTTGGCTTTAATGGTATGCTTAGCCCCATAATAGATAGCCTAGTTCCAGGTCCAAAAAAGAGTTTCTATACCTATCTTGTATATATGGTAGTGCTTATTTTAATAAATGTGGTTTTTCAGTATTTTGGGACCCTTTCCATGGCGCGACTTGCACAAAGAACTGTCCACCGAATCCGCCAGGATATGTTCCATCACCTACAAAAACTTCCTATCTCCTACTATGATAGTCAAATTCAAGGAGAGTTGATGAGTACCTTTACCAATGATGTGGATATGCTCAACCAGTCTTTGGAACAGAGTCTTTCACAAATTATTATTGCCATTGTATCCTTTGTGGGAAGTATTATTATGATGCTTATTTTAAGTCCCATCCTTACACTGGTTGTGGCCTTTATGCTTGGAGTTATGGCCTTTGCTGTTTCTTTTATCGGTAAAAGAAGCGCTACCTTTTTTAGAAGAAGACAGAGCGCTCTTGCAAATATGAATGGCTATGTCGAAGAAATGATCTCAGGACATAAGGTGGTAAAGGTTTTTAATTATGAAGATAGAAATCAGGAGTACTTCGATGAGAAAAATGAAGAACTCCGCCTTAGCTCAACTGCAGCATCTACCTATGGAGTAATGATGATGCCCGTTATGGGCAATCTCTCCCATGTTATGTATGCTCTAGTAGCTATGTTTGGGGGGATTCTTGCTATTGCTGGTAGCTTGACCATTGGTAATATTGCAGCCTTTTTGCAATACACCAGAACCATTACCCGGCCCATCACCCAGGTTTCCAATCAGTTAAATACCCTTTTGGCTGCCCTGGCTGGAGCCGAACGTATCTTTGCTGTCCTTGATGAACCCGAAGAAGAAGATCAGGGAGAAGTGCGCCTGATAGAGGACTGTGACACTTTTAATGGCTACTGCTGGCTTGTCCCCGAGGGAGATGAGCTGAAAAGAATCCCTGTCCATGGCGATATACGCTTTTATGATGTTAACTTTGGCTATAAAAAAGACCAGCAAATCCTCCACGATATTTCTCTCTACGCAAAACCAGGACAAAAAATTGCCCTGGTGGGCAGTACTGGGGCAGGAAAAACAACCATCACCAATCTTATTAATCGTTTTTATGAGATCAATGGGGGCAAAATTACCTTTGATGGAATTGACCTTAGATCCATTCATGCTCATGATCTTCGCAGAACTCTGGGAATGGTACTTCAAGATGTGCATCTTTTTGAAAGCTCAGTTAGGGAAAATATCCGCTATGGAAGGCTTGATGCCAGCGATGAAGAGGTTGTAAAGGCGGCAAAAATGGCCAATGCTCACCACTTTATTCAACTGCTGCCTAAGGGCTATGATACTGTTTTAAGCATCGATGGAGCCAACCTATCCCAAGGTCAGAGGCAGCTTCTTTCTATTGCAAGAGCGGCCATCTCAGACCCCATTGTTCTAATCCTTGATGAGGCAACCTCCTCCATTGATACTAGAACCGAAAAGATGATTGAAAGTGCTATGGAATCTCTTATGGAAAACCGTACCACCTTTATTATTGCCCATAGACTTTCCACAGTAAGACGGGCTGATGCAATTATGGTTCTAGAAGAGGGGCAGATTATAGAGCGAGGAGACCATCTAGACCTAATGAATCAAAAAGGGCGGTACTATGAACTCAATATGGGCCTAGCCAAGCTGGATTAAAAGAAAGGGCCCAGGCCCTTTCTTTTAATCTCCCCTTAATAAACAAATCCCACCCCAACATATTACATATACT
>DASRNA010000076.1:0-7469 GCA_035647655.1 Clostridia bacterium
GAAAATACTCCTGCCATAATTCATGGAGGTCCTTTTGCAAACATCGCCCATGGGTGCAATTCTGTTTTAGCAACAGAACTTGGACTTTTGACATCGGATATTACGGTAACAGAAGCTGGCTTTGGTGCTGATTTAGGGGCGGAAAAGTTTTTTAATATCAAGTGTCGCTCTGCAAAACTAAATCCTGATGCTGTCGTTCTTGTAGCAACCATTCGTGCTCTTAAAATGCATGGAGGCAAAGCCAAAAACGAATTAGCTAATGAAGATTTAGGAGCCTTAAAGAAAGGTGTTGTGAATCTAGAAAAACACATGGAAAACTTAGCTCTATTTGGGGTACCTTTTATGGTGGCCATCAATACCTTCCCAACGGATACGGAAGCGGAGCTTTCTTGGTTATTTGATTATGTAAAAGATCTTGGTGTTCCCATAGCAAGGAGTGAAGTTTTTGCTAAAGGAGGCCAAGGTGGCATGGAAATGGCAAAAACGCTTCTAGAACTTATGGAAAAAGAAGAAAGCCATTTCACACCTCTTTATGACAATGAAATGCCTATTAAGGAAAAAATTGAAACCATTGCTAAAAAAATCTATGGAGCTTCTGATGTGCATTATGACAAGAGTGCCCTTAAACAGCTAAAAGATATTAAAGATATAGGTCTTGATCATCTACCTGTTTGTATGGCTAAGACGCAATATTCTTTTAGTGATGATCCCACTCTTCTTGGAAGACCAGAAGATTTTGACCTAACCATTCGCGAACTCCGCATTAGTGCTGGTGCTGGCTTTATTGTTGCACTTACGGGTGCAGTAATGACCATGCCAGGTTTGCCCAAACGGCCTGCGGCATTAAATATGGATGTTCTAGATGATGGGGAAGTGGTAGGGCTATTTTAATGAAGGTACTTTATTGCACTCCTATAGAGCCAGAAGGAGAAAAACGGATTCAAGATCTTGGTTATAAGGTTGTTGCTAAAAAAGAAAAAGATTTAAGGCAAGAAGACCTTGAAAATGTTGATGTTTTTGTAGGTATGAACCCCTTTTCTAAAATAGACTTTACAAAGGGAAGCCTTAAATTTATTCAGCTTCAAACCCAAGGTTTTGACCATTTGCCTAAAAACGACCTTGAGGGAGTCCTTGTAGCTAATAATCATGGAGGCTATGCCATCCCTATTGGTGAGTGGATTGTAACAAAGATATTAGAAAGTTTTAAGCATACACGCAATATCTACAATTTAGAAAAAAAACGTCAGTGGAAAAAGGATTTTGGTATAGAGGAGCTTACTGGTAAAAAGGTTCTTTTTGTTGGAACAGGAACCATAGCCAGTGAAGCAGCAAAAAGACTCTTACCCTTTGGTGTGGAAATTTTTGGAACAAATCGTTCAGGAAAAAGTGCGCCATTTATTGAGAAGATCCTAAAGCTAGATGAGCTTGATGAGATTCTTCCTCAAGTGGATGTTCTTGTTCCTGTTTTGCCAGCAACAAAAGACACTGAGGATCTAATTGATGCTTCTATGCTAAAGGCCTTAAAAGCGGGTTCAGTGATTGTCAATATTTCCCGGGGGCAAATTATAGATGAAAAAGCCCTTCTAGAAGTTATTGATAAGTTTCTAGCTGTTCATTTGGATGTAACTAAGCAAGAACCCCTTCCTGTGGATCATCCTTTATGGGAAAAAGAAAATGTCTATATTTCTGCCCATACATCCTGGGTTAGCCAGTATGTTGATAAAAGACGAGATGATCTAATTTATGAAAATCTAAGACGCTTTATACAAGCAGAAGAGCTTCTTAATCTTATAGACCTAAGGCGAGGTTATTAATGAATTTACTAGGAATGTCCTATGAAGAAGTTATGAAGATTGATTTTAACCAGCCTAACTATAGAAATAAGCAGATTTTTGAAGGCCTTCATAAGCAGGGGATAGACTATGAAAAAATGAGCTCCCTCCCTCTTAAGCTAAGAAAACAACTGGCAGAGCAGTACCCGCTGCCAGTTGTAACACTTAAAGAAGTTTTTACCAGTGAGCTTGATGATACTAGAAAGCTAATTTATTCTTTAGAAGATGGCCATATCGTTGAGGTTGTTCTTATGCACTACCACTACGGTTGGACGATTTGTACTCCAAGTCAAGTCGGTTGTGCCATGGGCTGTGGTTTTTGTGCCTCAACACTAGATGGCAAAATCCGCAATCTTGACCGCGCTGAACTTTTGAGTATTTTCTATAAAAGCAGTGCCTATATTGGAGAGATTGGTCGTGTAGTTTTAATGGGCAGTGGTGAACCTTTAGATAATTATGATGAAGTCCTAGGCTATTTGAGGCTGCTTACTGATGAGAGAGGGCGCAATCTTTCTGCAAGACATATTACTCTTTCTACCTGCGGTCTGATTGATCAAATTCACTCCTTAGCAAATGAAAACCTACCTATAACTCTAGCGATTAGCCTCCATGCTCCCAATGATCGAATACGTAGAAAAATTATGCCTATTGCTAATAAATTTCCCGTAAACGATCTAATAAAAGCAGGCCAGTATTATCAGGACCAAACGGGTCGAAGAGTAAGTATGGAATATACTTTGATAGAAGGGGTAAATGACAGCTTAAGTCATGCGGTAGAACTAGCAAATAAGTTAAAGGGCCGAGGCTTTCATGTGAATTTGATTTCTGTGAATCCACTAGAAGAAAGAGATTATTCCTCTCCTCTTAAAAATGTTGTAGAACAATTTAAAATAGAGCTTGAAGCACGAAATATTAATGTTACAATTAGAAGAGAATTAGGAAACGACATTAGTGGCTCTTGTGGTCAGCTTCGCAATCGTCATGTGAAGCTTGAAAAAAGGAGGTAAAATGGTAAAGATAATTGGTGGTGGAAAAGGTTCAGGAAAGACAAAGCGAATGATACGAATGGCTAATGAGGTTGCAGTAGATCCCCATGGAAGTCTGTTTTTTATCGATAATGATAATCGTAATATCTTTGAACTGAATCGTAATATTCGTTTTATCAATAAAGATGAGTTTAAAATAAATACTCCAGAACGTCTTTATGGATTCCTTTGTGGAATTTTAGCTGGAGATTATGATACAGAAAAGATTTACATTGATGGGATAGATTATATTGGGAATGTAGAGAACACAGTACTTAATGAATTTTTAGAAAAACTTAATAAATTAGCGCTTGATAATGAAGCTGAGTTTGTTCTTTGTTTTACTACTGAAGAAGGACAATTGAGTTCTTTTCCCCAAGATAGAATACTTTAAAGTTTAGAGGCCTCCAATATTGGAGGCCTTATAACATAAGTATTTAAAGGCTTTTATTCATAAAGATGATAAAGAGCAAGGCCCACAGCCAAGGGTAGATTTAATGAGTCCACATCAGGACTCATTTTAATTTTTACAGGGTGAAAACGTTCTTGGTAGACAAGAGGTAGGCCAGATGATTCTGAGCCAAATAGAAGGCTCCAGGGGCTCTTAAAGGTTTGCTTTTTTAGCAGGGTGTGTTCTCCTGTCATAAAAGCATAGATATTCTGCGGATATTTTTTCATATAGTCTTCTGTGCAAGAAAAATGTTCTATACGAAGAGAAAAAATTGCCCCCATGGAAGCTCTAATACAATGGGGATGATACTCATCACAGCTTGGGTCAATAATGGCTATATCTCTAAGTCCAAAAGCAATGGAACTCCTTAAAATTGTTCCAAGATTTCCAATCATTTCTGGTTTGTGAAGAATAAGGTGATTTCCCTGGGCTAAAGTAGAAGTAAATTTCGTGAATTTAGCGGCTAAGTATATATTTTCTTTTTCAAGTTTTTCGAAAAAGGTTGGTGATTCAAGATATTCTAGGGAGTGCTCCCTCGCTATAGAAAGGATTTTTCTTTTCAGCTCACTGCTGATTTTTGGATGCAGATAAATTACCCGAACAAATTCAGGCTTTTTTGTGCATAATTCTATTGTTGGATAAGCTCCCAAACTATAGGAGTAGTTCATCTTTTTTTGGTAGTTCACTTTTACCTCCGTGCAAAATGCTAATAGTATTGTATAATGAACTTTGAGGAAGGACAAGATGCCTTATTATAAATTATCAGAAAGTTTAATAAATAAATATGGTGTAAAAACTTATAAGCTCCCCCTTCATGTCGAGGGGACCTGTCCCAACAGGGATGGAAGTATCTCCACAGGAGGGTGTAATTTTTGTGCTGAAGGTGGGATGGACTTTGAATTATTAGAGTCAAAAATCCCCATTGTCCAGCAGCTAGAAAAAAACAAGGCCTATATAGGAAAACGTTACGGGGCCAAAGCTTTTATTGCCTATTTTCAAAACTATAGCGCCACCTACCGGCCCACCAAGGAGCTTATCTCCATGATGGAGCAGTGTTTAATAGATGATGTGGTGGAGATAAGCCTTTCAACTAGGCCCGATTGCCTGCCCTCTACTATGCTTGATGAAATTAAAAACTTTAGTTATAAACATGGGGTAGATGTGACAATTGAGCTTGGTGTGCAGTGCCTTAATGATAAGGTCCTTGTAGACATGGCTCGTGGCCATGATGCAAAAACATCCTTAAGTGCAATGGAGCAAGTAAAAAAAAGGGATTTAGGTCTGGGAGTTCATTGTATCTTGAATTATCCGGGTATGGAAGAAAGTGATGTAATAGACCTTGCCAAGGCCTGTTCTGATTTTGGTGCTGACCGAGTAAAGCTTCATTCTCTTTATATAGAGAAAGGAACCAGATTGGGCGATGACTTCTTAGAGGGTAAAATCACTCTTTGTGATTCAGATGAATATCTAGAAAGGGTTCTTAGCTTTTTAGCCTATTTAAAAGAATCCATCGCTGTGGAAAGGTTTTTTGCCCGCGCTCCCGAAGAAAGCAGTTTGTTTTGTAATTGGTCTAGAAGTTGGCGTTATTTGATGAAAGAATTAGAAGATATGATGGAAAGTAGAAATTTTAAGCAAGGTCAGCGCAGGAGGTAAATATGTATAATGTCAGAGAATGGAACCGCTTCCTAATTCCCTATGAGCAGGCTGTGGAAGAATTAAAAATAAAATTTAAATCACTTCGTAACGGATATAGAGAAGTGGGGGAGTATTCCCCTATTGAATTTGTTACTGGACGTGTTAAAGAGGTATCTAGTATCTTAGAAAAAAGCAAGAAACTAGATATTGCTTATGATGATATACAGGCCAAAATGGAAGATATTGCTGGTATACGTATAATGTGCCAGCTGATTGATGACATTTATGATGTGGTAGATTTTATTAACGATCGAGATGGTAAGGATTTTACGGTTCTTTATGCAAAAGATTATATTAAAAACCCCAAAGAAAGCGGCTATCGCTCTTTTCATTTGGTGATTAAATATCCTGTATATACTGCTTTTGGTTTTACTGAAATTTTAGCAGAAATCCAGATACGGACCTTGGCAATGAATTTCTGGGCTATTATCGAACATTCTTTGAATTATAAATACCGAAAACAAATTCCTGGAAAAATAGCAGAGCGTTTAACCAGAGCTGCTGAGTCAGTCTGGGCACTGGATGCTGAAATGCTTGCAATTAAAGAAGAGATTACTTCAGCCCAAGTTCTATTTGAAGTAAATAGTGATGCAGTTCAATCTATAACAACTCAAATTCAACTTATGAATGCTGGCGGTGAGAAGGATTTAGCCGCCATGTATCAGAAGAAACTTGATAACACCTTAGATTTGTCTTCTAGCGATGCGCTAGAAGCGCTTCTTATGGAAATGAATAGTCATCTGGAGGAGATTTCATGAAAATATTTGCTCTAGGTGATCTTCATCTAGGTTTTGCTGTGAATAAACCTATGGATCTATTTGGTCCGATTTGGAAAGATCATCATAAAAAAATTAAAGACGACTGGTATGCCAGGGTAAAAAATGAAGATTTAGTTATTATTGCTGGCGATACCTCCTGGGCCATGTATTATGAAGATGCAAAGGTAGATCTTGAGTGGATAGACGCCTTGCCCGGTACAAAGGTTATTATCAAAGGAAACCACGACTACTGGTGGCAATCTCTAACAAAAATGCAGAGTTATGAGAGTATTTTCTTTCTTCATAATAATTATTATAAGGCAGGAGATATAGCTATCTGTGGAACTCGAGGCTGGGTACTTCCTGGAAATGATGAGTTTGGCATGGACGATGAGAAGATATATCATAGAGAAAAACTTCGATTAGAAAGATCCCTTGATTTAGCCAAAAAAGATCCAGAGATTGAAACCATCATCGTAGCAATGCACTATCCTCCCTTTTACAAGTATCAAAAAGAGACGTATTTTTCCGAACTTTTAAAAGATCCCATGATAAAACATGTAGTCTATGGCCATCTTCATGATAAGGATTCTTGGTCTCGGGCTGTACAGGGCCTTTATGATGGAAGTGAGTATTATTTGGTGTCAGCGGATTATAAAAACTTTAAATTGGAGCAATTAAATATTAATGATTGATTTAAAAGGTATTAAAGGAATAATTTTTGATTTTGATGGTACGCTACTTGATTCCTTGGGAATGTGGAAAAACCTTGATATTGAATATTTAAATCAAAGGGGCATATCAAAACCGGCAGATCTAGGCCATGCCATTGAAGGTTTAAGCTTTAATGAAACAGCAAGTTATTTTAAAAATCGTTTTTCTATTGAAGAAAGTGTAGATGAAATTGTTAGCCATTGGCACACCTATATAGAAGAGGTTTATCCATCCCTTCCATTTAAAGCCAGTGCCAAAAACTTTATAGAAAGACGAAAAAAAGAAGGCTACAAGCTTGCTATAGCAACATCAAACTCTAAGCCCTTGGTTAAGATGGCCTTAGAGGATAAAATGATGGAAAGGTTTTTTCCCATTATCGTTACCTCAGATGATGTGGGGGAAGGAAAGCCATCTCCTAATGTGTTTTTAGAAACAGCAAAACGCTTGCAAATTCATCCTTCAGACTGTCTTGTGATTGAAGACACCTATATGGGCGTTTTAGGAGCCAAAAGAGCGGGAATGAAAACCATTGCCATTTTTGATTCTCATAATAAAGAAAGATGGGATAAAACTTTGAAGCTAGCTGATGGGACAGTGACTCATTTTAAGCAACTAGAAGCAATGTTTTAAGAGTTATTTAGTCTGTTTTGTGGAGACTTTATTAACTTGTGATATTGTATCTAATAATACCCAAACTTGTCTTGTGTCCAGATATCCCTAAAGATTCTTATCCCTAGGGTCTTTATAGAAAATGAAAACAAGACATTTAAGTGCTGATTAGATGGAGGTCTACCTTGCCAATAAAGGATAATAATATGAGCCTATATAGTATGACAGGATATGGTGTATCCAGACGTAAAATTGACAAAACCGAAGTGAAAGTAGAGATGAGGTCTGTTAACTCTCGATTTTTAGAAATAAATATGCCCATGCCAAGAAAGCTTCGGCCCTATGAAATTGATCTTCAGAATCTTCTTAAAAAGAAGCTTAATAG
>DASRNA010000077.1:0-3282 GCA_035647655.1 Clostridia bacterium
TATAGATACCATAGTAGATGCCTTAAAATAAATTTTATAAAAAGGGGAGATAGATGGAGGATTATATAATAGAAGTAGAAGATATGACAGTTGCCTATGATGTAAAGCCTGTACTTTGGGACGTTGACCTACAAATTCCAAGGGCTGTTTTGATGGCCATAGTAGGGCCAAATGGAGCAGGCAAATCGACACTTATTAAGGCCATGCTAGATCTTATTAAACCTGTATCCGGGAAAGTTTCATTTAATGGAGCCAGCTATAAATCGCAAATGAAGCATATTGGCTACGTTCCTCAAAGCGAAAGTGTAGACTGGGACTTTCCAACAAATGTACTAGATGTTGTTACAATGGGACTATATGGAAAGCTAGGATGGTTTAAAAGACCAGGAAAAGAAGAAAAGAGCCAATCCCTAGAGGCACTGGACAAGGTGGGAATGAAAGAATTTGCCAATAGACAAATTTCAGAATTATCAGGAGGCCAGCAGCAAAGAGTTTTTCTAGCAAGGGCCTTGGTGCAAGATGCAGATATCTATTTTATGGATGAGCCCCTTAAAGGTGTTGATGCCAAGACAGAAAAAGCCATTATTGATTTATTAAAAGAACTAAAAAACAGAGGAAAGACTCTTATTGTAGTCCATCATGACCTTCAAACAGTGGAAGAGTATTTTGATCACGTGGTTCTTTTGAATACACAAATAATAGCAAGTGGCCCAGTTAAAGAGACCTTCACCGACGAAAACTTGGAAAAAACATATAGAAGCACAGGAAAAATATTGAAAAGATAGGTGGTTGCTTTGGATATATTGCAAATTGTTTTTACAGATTATACCTTTAGGGTAGTTTCCCTAGGAGCCATGCTACTTGGAATCATATCTGGAGTACTAGGAAGCTTTGCAGTCATAAGAAAGCAAAGTTTACTAGGAGATGCAGTTTCTCATGCTGCCCTGCCAGGTATAGCCTTGGCATTTCTATTTACCTTAACCAAGAGGACAGAAGTGCTTTTGTTGGGAGCCCTAATTTCAGGCTTATTGGCGACTTGGTTGATAGTTATGATAGATAGATATTCAAGAATAAAATTTGATAGCGCCCTAGCCCTTATTTTATCGGTGTTTTTTGGTATCGGTATGGTACTTTTAACCTATATACAGAGGATTCCAAGCTCAAATCAGGCTGGGCTAGAAAAGTTTATATTTGGCCAGGCTTCCACTCTTTTAAAAAGAGATGTTTATATAATGTTGATACTAGGGGTCATACTGCTTTCTATAGTTGTTTTGTTTTGGAAAGAATTTAAACTTGTCTCCTTTGATGAGGAGTTTGCTAGGAGTCTTGGCTACTCAACCAGGCTGATTACTTCCCTCTTATTTCTACTAATTGTTACAGCCATTATAATTGGACTTCAAACAGTGGGGGTAATACTAATGAGCGCCATGCTGGTAGCCCCCGCTGTAGCGGCCAGACAATGGACAGACAAGCTATCTCTTATGGTCTTTTTATCAGCCCTATTTGGTGCCATATCGGGAGTGGTCGGTACCATCTTAAGCTCAACAATAGCAAAACTCCCAACAGGGCCCACTATAGTAGTTGTTATAAGCACTATCGTTCTTATAAGCCTTACCTTTGCACCCAATAGGGGACTGGTATGGAATTACTTTAGGCAAAGAAAAAGCAAAAGAGAAATAAATGAAGACCAATTGCTGGCTAATTTATATGATTTAGCCATGAACCATGATGATATATCCCATGGCCATGATGTATATATCATTATACCTAAAACAGCTGGTGATAGGGTTTCTAAAAGAAATGCGATCAATAAACTAGAGTCTTTAGAGGCTAGAGGATTGGCAAAATCAGATCAAGTGGGCAAATGGTCAATCACAGAAAAAGGCTTAGATTATATAAAAAAGTATAGTGAAAGGAGTGATGGCTAATGTCACCTGAAATTGAAATTCAATTGATTGCAGTAATTGTTGCAATAGCATGTTCACTTCCTGGAGTGTTTTTAGTATTAAGAAAAATGGCAATGATGACCGATGCAATTACTCATACAATCCTTCTAGGTATAGTAATAGCATTTTTTGCAACCCAGGATTTATCCTCTCCACTTTTAATCCTTGGAGCAGCACTAATGGGAGTATTTACTGTCTTTTTGACTGAGATCTTACACAGCACCAAGCTAGTATCTGAAGATTCAGCAATAGGGGTCGTATTTCCCCTGCTCTTTAGTATAGCTATTATTATCATATCTAAGTATGCTGGATCCATCCACCTAGATACTGATGCCGTCCTACTAGGAGAACTGGCCTTTGCTCCATTTAATAGAATGGTGGTCTTTGGTAGAGATATAGGGGCCAAGGCCATCTATTCTATGGGGATTATACTGGTAATCAACATCCTATATATAGTGATTTTCTTTAAAGAACTAAAAATAGTGACCTTTGATCCAGCCCTTAGTGCGGTGCTGGGCTTTATGCCTGCTCTTATGCACTACTCACTTATGAGCATAGTGTCTATAACAGCTGTAGGAGCCTTTGAATCAGTGGGGTCCATCCTGGTTATAGCCTTTATGATAGGCCCCCCCATTACAGCCTATTTACTAACGGATGACTTAAAGAGGATGATCCTGCTTATCGCCTTTATTGGTGCAGCAAATGGGATACTTGGATACCAAATAGCAAAATACTTTGATGTATCAATAGCAGGGTCAATGGCGCTTATGACGGGCATTAGTTTCTTTTTGGTATTTGTATTTGCCCCAAAAAGAGGGCTTATCACCACCGTCAGTAGAAGAAAAAAACAAAGAATAGAATTTGCGGGAAACTCTCTTTTATTTCATATAATGAACCATGAAGGCGAGGAAGACGAAGCTCTTGAAAATGGACTAGCAACAATCAATGAACACCTAAACTGGGAGGAAGATTTCCTTAAGCACATTTTAAGTGATTTAAAAGAAAGAGAAAAAATACAAATCGAAGAAGGAATCATCAAGCTTACAGATTTGGGCAGAATCTATACAGCAGAAAGTTATGAAAACATTGTTTGTGGACCCGAGGGATGTCCTGTGAAAATGATTGGATAATAAGGTCCAACGATAAGGACTAAGCTAGAGCAAAACCGATGATTTCTTATCAGCCTGGGGGCCAAGGATGACGGATATTTGCTTATTTTGTAGGATTTATAAAAAAGCTTAGAAAAAGAATATCTAAAAATTTTAAAAAAACAGCTCTTGACTTATGAGCGAAAAAAATATATATTAGCTAGTAAGGTCTTTAGGCCTTATTATAT
>DASRNA010000078.1:0-3308 GCA_035647655.1 Clostridia bacterium
TAACAGGGCTATTGATATACAATTTATGATAGTTTATTTTTTCCACTAGTTTTTTATAGTCCAGAAAAAACTCTTTGCTATCATTTATATCCCTTAAAATCATAAGTTCAAGCCATAATTCTCCCTTATAGTCCTGGGAAAAAGTCTCCAGTCCCTGGAGCAGGCTATCAAAGTTTATGTTTTTATGGGGCCGATTTATTTTTTTAAAGATTTCTTCATTACTGGCATCCAGGGAGGGAAGAATGATATCAGCTGCCTTGAGGTTTTTTCTCACTCCAGCATCAGATAATAAGGCCCCATTTGTAATAACCGCCAGAGGCTTATCTGTAAGCTCCTTTAGTTTTTCAATCAAGATCCCTAGATCTAGGTATAGGCTTGGCTCTCCTTCGCCTACTATAGTAACCACATCAAAATGAGTGCCCTTGCTTATATAGTCTTTAAATTCCTCAACAATATCTTCCTGCTTAAAGAAGTTTTCTCTTTTGTTTGTCATATGACTAGTTCTTCCCAGCTGGCAGTATATACAGGAATAATTACAGTATCCTTTGGGTATGGGGCTAATCCCCACAGAAAGTCCCATCCTCCTAGAGGGAACAGGTCCATATACATATTTGTAGTCTGTCATCTGCTTCACTCCTAAACTTGACTTTATTAATTCTTCAAGGATAAAAGTGTACCTCTATAGTTGTAATATTGGTACACTTTCATTTTTTAGTAAAGTCACTGGTCTGCTTTAAGTGGTTTTTACCCTGCCCTCTTAGTCTCTTAGCATTTTTGTGCCACATTTTGGACAGCTTCGACTTGTACAAGGTAGTCCTGGCTTATGCTTTATTTTCTCACCACAGCTAGGACACTTGCAGTAGCCCTGGGGCCCCGCACTTGCTGGACCTCCCATTCTGCCTCTTCCTCCTACATCTTTTTTTGGCATGGTTTCACCTCCTTTAAATATAAACTTACTTAGTCCTTTATTATAAGTGCTCTTTTTTTAATTTGATTAACCTACCCTCAATCTCAAGGTGGGCAAAGCCAAATTCCTTTTTAATCCACTCTAAGGATTTTTTATGATAAAAAAACACATGGGTGTCATCATTCTTATAATACCAAGTCTCAAAATCAATTCCTTCATGATAGATTTCTGTCATAGAAAATATAGTCCCCCCCGGCTTTAGCATATTTGATAAGGAGGCAAATTCTTTATAGGGCTTATGGAAATGTTCTATCACTTCGCAGCAAACAATATAATCATATTTCTTCAATAGATTTTCTGGATAATAATGAAAGTATGGGTCATATAGTTTTAGCTGGTAGCCTTCTTTTTCTAAAAGACTGGTTATAACAGGCCCTGTGCCTGCTCCATAGTCAAGTCCAAGATGATTTGTACCATAGCTAGCTCTTACACTTTCTACAATAGGAGAAACAAAACTCTGATAGCGGATATCATCAATGTCATTATTATGGGTTTCATATCGCTCTTTTTCTTCTTGGCTGTTTAAGTAGTCCCCGGGGTCTAACATTAGGGCCAGGCAGTTTTCACATTTATAATAGTGCTTACTCTTACTCTGATAAAAGAGCTTGGTCTGGCCATCACAAAGCAAACACGTAGAAGTTTTTTTCCCCTTAGTCACAATCTTTCTCCTCTTTATTTTCTAAGATCCTTTAGGACCTCTTTTTATAGTTTCTTTAGCTTTTTTATTTAATCCCTTCCTATCTAATACAAGTATCCCACTTTAGGGGGGCTCCGTCAAAATTTATTTCAAAACACACAGGAGGGAGCCTCTATAGGGCAGCTATCTTTGTTAGTAAAGTTCTTTCAAGGGTATCTTATAAGTAAGCCATATAAGAAGTGAGGTGACAAGATGTCAGAACTTAGACCTATAGAGCTTAAGTATTCTATTGAAAAAGAACACTGGGTTGGCAGTGCCTTTAGGGTAAGAAATTATTTCCCTGAAGGGAAAAATCTTCTTAAGAGATTTTCTCCCTTTGTTCTCTTAGACTATAATGCCCCCAAGGTATTTCCTCCCTCTAAGACGCCAAAGGGAATCGGTCCCCACCCCCATAAGGGGATTGAAACCGTTACCTTTGCCTTTAAAGGCTCCATTGAACATCATGATAACGCTGGTAACCATGGCATTATTCATCCCGGGGATGTCCAGTGGATGAGTGCGGGTTCAGGTATTATGCACAAAGAATATCATGAGAAAAACTTTCAAAAAAAAGGCGGAAGCCTCCAGATGGTTCAACTTTGGATTAAGCTGCCCAAAAAAGATACACTAGCAGCACCAAGATATCAGGAAATCAAAAAAGAAAAGATGGGGAGAATTACCTTGGCCGATAAAAAAGGAAGGCTGCTGGTGGTTGCGGGAAACTATAAGCAAGTAAAAGGACCGGCTAAAACTTTCTCCCCCATAAATATCTTTATTATCGACTTAGAAGTCGGTGCCAGCTTCCTTCTTAATCAGCCAGCTGATTACAATACAGGGCTCCTTATCCTCTCGGGAAATCTAACTATTAATAGTGAAAGCTGCCAAGAAAATGACTTTGTCTTATTTGAAAATAAAAAGGGAGATATAGTCATGGATCATATCACTAGTGCTTCTAAGCTGCTGCTTCTTAGTGGTCAAGCCCTTAATGAACCCCTGCTAGCAGGAGGCCCCTTTGTAATGAATACCAAAGAGGAGCTTGACCAGGCCTTTAAAGATTACCGGGAAAAAAAGTTTGGCAGAGAGGATTTTTAACAAGTTGCTAGCAAGCCCCTAGACAAGGATTATAACAATAAATGCATCAACTTCTAATCTACGCTTCATTTATGGCCTGAATAGTGACCTAGGAGCCCAAGCTCCTTTGATAATTTGCAAGAGTAAAGATATAATGAAACTATATTCAAACAAAGCTAAAAGGAGGCTTAATTTGTCTAAATTTACAACAAGTGATAAGGTAGAAATTGTTTACACAGTAAAAGGTGAGGGAAAACCCCTTGTTCTCATTCACGGATGGTCACAGTCCAAAGAAGCTTTTGCCCCCCAGCTTGAGGAACTAAGTAAAAAATACAAGGTAGTTGCCTATGACTTAAGGGGTCACGGAGAGTCTGAGAGAACACAAAGGGGACTAACCCTAGACACACTGGCTAGAGATCTAAAAGAACTAATCGAACATCTAAACCTAGACAAGGTCCTTCTTGCCGGTTGGTCCATGGGAGCCTCAACCATATTTAATTATGTAAAGGACTATGGGGTTAAGTATCTAGCTGGAATTGTGCTCTTTGATATGACACCAAAACTACTAAATGACCAGGAGTGGAATCTAGGATT
>DASRNA010000079.1:0-3069 GCA_035647655.1 Clostridia bacterium
GGCCAATGGCATGTATTAATTTTGGAGAAGATATGAGACATTTCTTTCTTGATAGACTAGATGAAAAAGGATATATTTTAGATCCAGTAGACATTCACCATATGAGTAAGGTGCTAAGACTAGTAATAGGCGAGGAGCTACAGCTAGCCTATGGGGGGAATCTCTACCATGGGAAAATTGAGCAAATCGACAAAAAGAAAATAGTAGTAAATATTGAAGGGGAAATATCCAGGCCCTTATATCCAAAAATTCATCTTTACCAAGCCCTTGCTAAAGGAAAAAAGATGGAACATATACTACAACATGGCACAGAACTAGGCATTAGCAAGTTTGGACTTCTTCCCACACGCTACAGCGATGTGAAATCTGTGAGCCAAAAAAAAGAGCGCTACCTAAGAATACTCAAAGATGCGGCCAAGCAGTCACAAGCCCCCTGTATTCCTGAAATTGATTTTTATGAAAGCCTAGAAGAACTTCCCTTTGATGAAGATGAGATCTTTTTTTGCTATGAATTAGAAAAAGAAAATAAGATCAACCTCCAAGAAAAGGGGAGCGTGGGAATTATTATAGGTCCAGAAGGGGGCTTTAGCCAAAAAGAGGCGAGTTTTATTAAGAGCAAAGCCCAAGCAGTTAGCCTAGGTGAGAGAATTCTTCGTACCGAAACCGCAGGACTTGTAGCTACTGCGCTTATATTAAGAGAGTTGGGAGTACTATAATGCGCATTAAATTCATTAATTTAGGATGCAAAGTAAATCTAAATGAAACAGAAAATTTAAAAAGAGCCTGCCACCAAGAAGGATACGAGATTGTAAGTGAAGGTGACCCGGCTGATCTTATTGTTATTAATTCTTGTAGTGTCACCCATATCAGCGATAGAAAGACCAGGCAAAAAATATCACAAGCAAAAAGAGAAGAAGCCCTAGTTGCTGTAATGGGATGTTATGTTGATCTTCATGAAGAAATTATGGTGGATTTACTTATTCCTAATAATAGCAAAGACCAGGCCCTTGAGCTAATTAAAGAGCTAGTGGGGGAGGGCCCAAGACAGAATGAAGAATTTGTATATGATAAAACACGGGCTTTTTTAAAGGTTCAAGATGGCTGTAATCAATTTTGTAGTTATTGCATTATCCCCTATGCGCGAGGTAGGGCTAGAAGCTACTCCTTTGAGCGAATAAAAAAAGAACTAATATCCTATCTTGATGAAGGCTTTAAAGAAATTGTTTTAACAGGGATCAATCTTTCTTTTTATGGTAAAGATACCCTATCTAGTCTAGGGGAGCTCTTAACTGAAATCAAACCAATTTTAGGAGACAATCGGCTCCGTCTTGGCTCTTTGGAGCCCCATGTCATTAGCGAGGATTTTTTAAGAACCTGTATGGACTTACCGGGTTTTTGCCCTCACTTTCATCTTTCCTTGCAATCGGGAAGCGACAGTGTCTTAGAGCGAATGAATCGACATTACTCAACCAAGGATTTTAAAGAGCGCGTGGACCTGATTCGAAGCTTTTTACCCCTAGCTGCCATAACAACAGATATAATCGTTGGTTTTCCAGAAGAAACAGAAAAAGAATTTAATGAAACGATGGATTTTGTTAGAGATATAGGATTTAGTCATATTCATGTATTTGCCTATTCCCCTCGCCAGGGAACAGCGGCTGCAAAACAAATTGACCTTCATCCTGAGGTTAAAAAAAGGCGGAGCAAGCTACTTAGGAAGTTAGCCAAAGAAAATAAAGAAAAATACTTGGATCTTTTTATTAATAAAGAAGTGGAAGTGCTCTTTGAAGAAAACAGTAGTGGCCTTTCCAGAGAGTACATTCATTGTTATAGTCAAACTAAGAAGGAAAATAATAGTTTGGAAGAACTTAAAGTCTTAAAAGCAGAAAATGACAGACTTATTGTCTAGGAGGTAAAAATGGATTGTTTGTTTTGCAAAATCGTAGAAGGTACTATACCCTCGGATAAAGTTTATGAGGACGAGCATGTTATAGGTTTTAAGGATATTAATCCAACAAGTCCTCTACATCTTCTTTTTATTCCCAAGGTACATTTTGAAGATTTAAGTCATTCTTACGGGAAAGAAGAAGAACTACTTTATGTATTTAAAGCCATTAGAAAGTATGTAATAGAAGAAGGCCTTGATGAAAAAGGATACCGACTTGTGATTAATGCGGGAGAATATGGCCAGCAAACAGTGGCTCATTTGCATGTTCATTTAATTACTGGACGCCAACTTAATTGGCCTGCAGGCTAGTTGAGTAAAAAACCCCTGTTTAGGTTAGTTGTCAATCTAAACGCAACACTGGGTTGAAAAAACCTGTGCTTTATGAGTACCTTGTCATTTCAAGGTAAACGGGACGTGTGTTTTCATTAATAAGGTCTTCTTTTGACCTGTTTTGTGTTAATTTAAGCTTGCTTTCTTCTTTACCTTTCCATTTTTTTGTACAACAAAATGGAGTCCCCTTAGCGAATGGTCATTTACTAAGGTAAAGTGGACCCCTAAATATAATTCTTAAGAACATTATATTTTAAGATAAGCAAACTTACAACTGGAATGATGGCCTAGTTTAACATTCATAGCAATAGGTCACATGCTTTCTCGTGTAAGAGTCCAAAAAGCTGGTAGATAAACGGTCTCTGTCTGTAATAAAAACAGGCAAAGGGCTTCATAAAGCGCTCTAGTCGCAGATGTTCCTCGTAGTCATCAAAGATCTTATTTAGGATTTTGATGTAGTTACAGTCTCTTTTGTGAAAACGGATAGTTGGAGCCATTCGAGTTCATGGAAAAGGATGTAGGGTCATGCTTCTTTTCTCGTACACAAAATTTCTCAAGGTAAAGGAGAGGGGTTTGTTTCCTAAGGTAAGTTGGGCACTTGAAAAAGTTGGTGTTGCGTTTACTTTGGAAAGTTAGGTAGATTTTAAGCCAAAGGGAAAACTAGCCACCCGTAGGGCTTGCCCTTGATAAACTAATGAATAAATGCTACAATGCCCATCACGAAGGCGAAATATTATAGTGCTTTGAGTTTGTCGCCTTCGGGTGAAAATTTTAAAGCATTTATGAATGGT
>DASRNA010000080.1:0-10865 GCA_035647655.1 Clostridia bacterium
CCTTAGATTAAATACTAGACTTATAGACAAAAAAAAGAAGACTTCTTTTCTAGTCTTCAATTAAGGATTATAAGAGATCTCCATGAAAGTTTCTTTCTGCGCAGGGGAACTGGTCTGTAAGCAGTCTTTCAAAAAACCTCCTGGAATTTTCATAGCTTCCTAAGAACTCTTTAAAGAGTTTTTCTGAAGTTTCCTTGGAATAAAGCTGCTCAGGAGCCCTATCATACCAATTCCTTCTTACCTTTAAAAAGGAAAAAGAAGAGGAGCTTATTTTAAGTAGCTTTACAAATCTGCGATAGGCTAGATTAATCTCTTCAGAACTAAGTTCAAGATCATAGACCTCTTTGGCTGCCCCTTGATAAAAACGAGCAATCTCCTTGGGTAACTCTTTTCCTAGGTTAATCAGGGGATAAAAGGGGCTTCTACCACCAGGACGCAAATTCCTTCTTCTAAGTATGGCTTCATCCAAAGCCATCTTGACGCTGTATTTATCAAAACCTTCGTTTTGCAAAGAATAAATAAAAAAACTGCTTCCACTATCTAGGGCATAATGGGTTAAAAAACCATAAAGATAGGCTTTTAGCTCTTTTTTTTCTATCCAGTCAAAGACATAGCAAAGAATTTCCCGTGTCTTTTCCTCGTGAAACATGGTAAAAACTTCCTGTCCCCGGCTTTGCTGGGGTAGATAATATAAAAAATCTGGGCCTAGGGCGCCCAAATAATAGGCTTTGTCGTTCTTAAATGTAAATTTATGATCCTTTGCCATATCCTTGGCAAAATAATAATGTACCCAATTTCCTGGCATAATGTCCTCCAGTCCTTCTATACCCCAAACTTTTCACTTTAAAAAAGACTTGCCAGGATTTAAAAAAGCATAGAGCTCTAGGCTTTATGCTTTTTATCCTTTTTTGTAAAAATCTAGCCCAATTTTTTATTTTTTCCTAGGCCGATAACTACTCTTTAAAGAAACCGTTTCATTAAAGGTCAGCTTTTCTGGATGAGTCTCATCCTTGGCAAAATAACCATGGCGAATAAATTGGTAGGCCTGGTGGTTGCTAGAACTTCCTGCAACCCCTTCCACCTGGGCTTGATACTCTTTTACCGAGCCCTCAGCCACCTGATCGGCAAGCTCTAGGCTGCTATCAAAAACTCCTTCAATTAGGGGGCCAAAACGATAGACCCGGGCGGGCACAGATGTCTTTTTATCTACCCAGTGGATGGTTCCCTGGGGTTTTCTTTCCTTAAAGCCTGATCCGCTTTTGGTCTTTTCATCGTAGCTACAAACTAGCTCAATTATTTTGCCCTCTTTATCCTTTATGACCTCATCACAGCGAATAAAGTAGGCACCCATTAGGCGAACTTCCTTTCCTGGAGAAAGGCGCTTAAAGCCCTTGGGGGGATTTTCAGAAAAATCTTCTCTTTCAATATAGATTTCACGACTCAAAGAAATTTCCCTGGAGCCAAGCTGGGGATTTTCCACATTGTTATTCATAGTCAGCTGTTCTGATTCTTTTGTATAATTGCTAATCACCACTTTAAGAGGGTCCAAAACCGCCATCACCCTAGGAGTGATTATTTTAAGGTCTTCTCTTATAAAGTGCTCTAGCATGGCCATCTCCACCACGGAGTTTTCCTTGGATACCCCAGTGGCCCGAATAAAGTTCTTAATACCCTGGGGCCTATAGCCTCTACGGCGCATGCCACTTATGGTAAGAAGACGAGGATCATCCCAGCCATCAATTAGGCCCTTTTCTACCAGTTGCATAATATGCCTTTTTCCTATAATGGCTCCTTCAATAATGAGTTTAGCAAACTCATACTGGCGGGGCTGATAGGGAACATCGGTATGCTCAAGATACCAGTCATAGAGGGGACGATTGTTTTCAAACTCAAGAGAGCAAAGAGAATGGGTGATTTTTTCTACATAATCCTCCATGGGATGGGCAAAGTCATACATGGGATAAATATGCCAGTCATCCCCTGTACGATAATGGGGCTCATCAACAATGCGATAGATAACAGGATCGCGCATAATAATATTTGGATGATCCATAGAAATCTTGGCCCTTAGGGTCAGGCTTCCTTCAGGAAACTCCCCCTTTTTCATCCGGGTAAAAAGATCTCTACTCTCCTCAATGGGTCGATTGCGGTTTTTACTCTCCACCCCACCCCGGGTCAAGCTGCCGCGCATCCTACGCATCTCTTCTGGGCTAATATCATCAATATAGGCCAGCCCCTTATTAATAAGAATATGGGCTCTTTTATACATTTCCTCAAAATAATCCGAAGCATAGCGGAGCTCTTTCCACTCAAAACCCATCCAGCGGATATCTTCTTTGATAAGCTTTACAAAACGCTCATCTTCCTTGGCTGGATTGGTATCATCAAAGCGCAGATAGGTAAAGCCATTAAATTCCCGGGCAATATCAAAGTTGATGGTCAGGGCCTTACAATGGCCAATATGAAGCAGGCCATTGGGCTCTGGAGGAAATCGGGTAATGGCATAGTCATGCTTGCCACTTTTAATATCCTCTATTACAATATCGCGAATAAAGTTACTTCCTTCTCTCATATTTCCTCCTAAAAACTGCTTGTGTCAAAGCCCGCCAGAAAATCCTTTAGATAGGCTACTGTTTCTTCTACTACCTTGGGATCAAAGGGGCTTTCAAAATTACCCAGCTCCAGTATCTTTAGAAAGGGTAGGCTACCGCCGGCCCTTGAGATGGCCTTATAATCTTCCCAAAGCTTCTTCTGGTCCTCTCTACTGCGCCTGAGTATCTGTAGTGCCACAATTTGGGCCAGGGTATAGTCTATATAGTAAAAGGGCATTTCATAAATATGGGCTTGCTTTTGCCAAAAACCCCCCTCTTCTAGATAGGGTTGGCCGCCATAGTCTTTCCAAGGCATATAGATTTTTTCTAGTTCCCGCCATTTGGCCCTTCTTTGCTGGGGCGTCATTTGGGGGTTCTTATAGACCTCATGCTGGAAATGATCCACCAGGACCCCATAGGGAATAAAGCTTAGGGCGCCAGCTGCATGGGAGTAGAAAAACTTATCACTATCTTCCCCAAAGAAATTTTCCATCCAGGGCCAGGTAATAAACTCCATGCCCATAGAATGAATTTCTGCGGCCTCCATACCCGGAAAACGCTGGGAGGGAAGGGGCAGGTCCTTGGCTGAATAGACCTGAAAGGCGTGGCCAAACTCATGGGTTAGGACATTGACATCCCCAATGGTCCCATTAAAATTAGCAAAGATAAAGGGCAGGCCATAGTTTTCAATAAAGGTACAATAGCCTCCTGGGGCCTTGCCTTTTTTACTTAATAAATCCATCAACTCCTTATCTAAAAGGGTCTTAAAAAAAGAACTGGTCTCAGCAGAAAGCTCATGATACATTTTCTCCGCCTGGGAAATAATAAAATCAGAATCACCCTGGGGCCTGGGCATGCCTCCTGGATACTCATAGCCTAGATCATAATAATAGAGTTTTTCTAGGCCCAGACGCTTTTTCTGCTCCTGATAGATTTCTTCTACCAGGGGAACTAGGAAGTTTCTTACTCCCTTCCTATAAGCGGCCACCTCCTGCTCACCATAATCGGTCCTACCCATGCGGTCATAACCTAGTTGTACAAAGTTTTTGTAGCCTAGTTTAAGGGCTATAGTGTGGCGAAGCTTGACCAGCCTGTCATAGATCTGATCAAAGTGCTCTAGATTGGCCTGGAAGAAGCCAAAGATGGCCTCCCCCGCCCCTTTACGAAGGTCACGATCTGGATCTTCTAAAAAGACGCTCATCTCAGGCAGGGTCCGCTCCTTGCCCTCAAAGGGGATTTGTACAGAGGCCATTAGTTTTTGGTATTTACTAGACCACTGGCTCTCCTCTACCAGATCTTCCATAATCTCTTCTTTAAAGGTCTTTTTTTGCAGTAGTGCCCTATCAATAAAGTGATCACCATAGAGCTCTCGGTAGTCCTCTAGATAGGGACTTTCTAGTACCGCGCTAATAAGCCCATGCTTAAAGGCAGTAAAACGCGCCGTATTTTCATCCCAAAAATCATTTTCTTTTTCATAAAAGGAGTCTAGGGTATCCACACTGTGGCGAATATGCACTAAAACCCCTTGGCTTTCTATGTCTTTTTCTATTTCTATCATTTGCAGAAAAATTTCATTATGCTCCTTAAAGCTCTCCGCCTCACTAAAGCTTGATAGGAGTTCTTCTGCCTTGTTTTCTATCTGATCAAGGTCTGGTCTTTGATAGACTAATTGACTAAATTTCATCTAATCCCCCCATATAAGGTCTTAGTACTTTAGGAATAATAATCTTTCCCTCTGCTGTTTGATTGTTTTCTAATATGGCTGCTAGGCATCTACCCGTAGGAATGCCAGACCCATTTAGGGTATGAAGAAAGTCCACCTTGCCCTCTTTATTTCGGTAGCGCAGCATACAACGCCTGGCCTGGAAATCCAGGAAGTTGGAACAGGAAGAAATCTCCCTATAGGTGTCATAACTGGGAAACCAGACCTCTAAATCATAGGTCTTGGCCGAGGAAAAGCCTACATCTCCAGAGCATAGCTCCACCACCCGGTAGGGTAGCTCCAGGCTTTGAAGGATGGCTTCTACATCAGAGACCATATCTTCTAATTCATCAAAGCTGCTTTCTGGCTCTACTAGTTTAACCAGCTCCACTTTTCCAAACTGGTGCTGGCGGATGATTCCCTTGGTATCTCTACCAGCAGACCCTGCCTCTCTACGATAGCACTGGGTAAAACTTGTTATATAAACGGGTAGGTCCTCTAAGGGAAGGATTTCTTCCCGGTGAAAATTTGTTAAGGTAACTTCAGCAGTAGGAATCAGAAAATAATCATCCTCTGCGCAGTGGTACATATCCTCAATAAATTTAGGCAGTTGTCCTGTTCCTGTCATAGACAGGCGATTTGCCACACCGGGAGAACCAATCTCGGTATACTTGCCATCTAGAGTATGAAAGTCAAGAAAGTAGTTCATTAGGGCTCTTTCTAGGCGGGCACAGGCTCCCTTGATAAAGGTAAAGCGGCTGCCTACCACCTTGGATCCTCTTTCAAAGTCCAAAAAATTTCTTTCAACACCAAGGTCCCAGTGGGGGCTTGCTTCAAATTCAAAGACCCGGGGCTGGCCCCAGCGGCGGATTTCTTTATTGTCCTCTTCTCCCTTGCCCAGGGGAATATCCTTATGGGGCGTATTGGGCACATAGTAGAGCTTTTCTTCAAAGCTTTCTTCTACTTGCCTTAGCTCTTTATCTAGGCCGGAAATTCTTTCTGATAGGCCCCTTAGTTCCTCCAAGAGCTCTGAGGGGTCCTTGCCTTCTTTTTTATAGGCAGGAATCAGTCGAGATTTGGTTTTTTGCTCATTTCTTAGCTGCTCTACCTGAACTAAAATCTCCCGTCTTTTCTTTTCTAGCTCCCTAATCTCAAGAAGGCCAAAATCACCCTGTCCTCGTTTTTCTACGCCGCGAAGAATCTCATCAAAGTCCCTGCGTATTCTTTTAATATCGTACATTATTCCTCCTAAAAAAAAACTCCTCCCTTAAAAAAGGGACGAGAATTGTTCCCGCGTTGCCACCCTAGTTGGCCCTTAGGCCCACTTAAAGAAAACATGCTCCAAGTTTGATTCACTCTACTCCATCTGCTGCCTTGCACCACCGGCAGTTCTCTGTAGACTTTTGCAAAGCTACTTTTTCTCTTCAACGCATCTATTAAATTAGTGTAAGTGTAGCATAAATCCGCTAAAAGGTCCAGATTTTCAAGGGAAAAAACCTAGATGTCATTTTCCTCCCCAGCAAGAAAAAGCCCCTGGGGATCCTTATCCTTAAGCAAATGAAAAAGCTTCCTTTGCAACTCAAGCATCTTCTTATGATGGGCTTTTTTCTTTAACTTGGTTTTTTTTCTTAATTCCTTGGCTGAATGGGGCTTATATCCCTCTAAACCATAAAGGCGAAAAAGCAGGTCCGCCTCCTCAGAGGAAAATTTTTCCCCCAGCAGCCTGGTCACCTTGACCCAGTCTAAGGAAGTTCCTTGAGGTATTTCTCCAGCATCCATCGACTCTTGTCCTCCGTCTTCTTTCCTGCACTGCTGATAATCCGGTAGTTTCCACTACCCTGGCCCTGGCCTAGGTTTTTTTGGATTAAATCCAAAGTTTCCCCATGGCTGTCATATATTTTGACCTGGGGGCCAAAAAAGTTTTGTATTTCTTTTTGTAAAAAT
Source organism: Clostridia bacterium (assembly GCA_035647655.1). Taxonomy (GTDB): domain Bacteria; phylum Bacillota; class Clostridia; order Peptostreptococcales; family Acidaminobacteraceae; genus DTU036. The sequence goes on from DASRNA010000080.1 coordinate 6,238, forward strand.
AAAAAATGCGTACAACCAAGAACCACTCCACTTACCTGAGCTATTTCTATGTCCTGGGTCATCTTTTCTAATTCACTGCGAATTTTTTCTCCCCTCTACTATGCCTTCCTCTACTAGTTCAACCAGGGCTGGCCCTGGCAGGGAAAGAATCTCTCTTTGGTCTTGGTAGCGCTCTAGGGCTAAAAGATAACGGGGACTAGACAGGGTGAAGTTTGTAGCCATAACCAGCAGCTTGCCCCTATCCCCCCACTCCATAGCCGAACTTAGGGCTGGTTCAATGCCAAAGATGGGAATATCAAATTCCGCCTTTAGAATCTCTTCTGCTGCACTGGTTGCTGTATTACAGGCAATGACTAGGGCCTCACATTCAAGATCAATAAGCTCTTTTGCCACATAACGGGCAAAGGAGCAGATCTCTTCTTTTTTCTTTTCCCCATAGGGAACATTGAGTGCATCGCCATAATAAATATAATCATAAGTGGGCATTTCTTGGATCAATTTCGCCAAGAAACTAAGCCCACCCATACCTGAATCGTAAACGCCAATTTTTTTCATAATAATCTCCTCAACTAAATACATGCCTATTATAGTATATTTTCCTATAAATACCTAGAATCTTTCTCGTTTATCTGATAAAATGAGTCCATAAGAGGAGGTAGAATGAAACCCTACAATAATGATCAAGTCCTTGAGCGGACAGAAAATAAATACATTCTCTCTAAAGTCATTGCAAAAAGAGCCCGCCAGCTAAAAGAGGAAGAAGACATTGCTATTGGCTATATGGCCATTAACAGAGCAGTCCAGACTTTGATGGAGGATGATTTCTCTTTTAAAGTCCACCCCAAGAAATAGACTGTATCAGCAGTCTATTTTTCTTTAAATTTCCTTACAAGACATAACAATAGTGTATAATTAGAAGGAGTATGAATACAGAAAGGACGTGGCAATATGACAAAATTTGTCTATACCTTTAACGAAGGCAACAAAGATATGAAAGATCTACTAGGGGGAAAGGGAGCAAATCTGGCAGAAATGACCAATCTTGGCCTACCAGTGCCTCCAGGATTTATCATAACAACACAAGCCTGTAATAGCTTTTATGATAAAGGCCAAATCATTTGGCCCCAATTAAAGGAGGAGATCTTCTCCCATGTAAAAGAGCTAGAAAAACAAACTGGCAAATCCTATGGAGGAGAAAACCCCCTTCTTGTCTCTGTAAGAAGCGGAGGAAAGTTCTCTATGCCTGGGATGATGGATACTGTCCTTAATCTAGGCATGAATGATGCAACCATTCCTATTCTTATTAAAGAATCAGGCAATCCCCGTTTTGTTCTTGATGCTTACAGACGTTTTATTCAAATGTTTGGCGATGTAGTCAAAGAGGTTCCAAAGAAAAAGTTTGATGAGGTCTTTGATAAGGTCAAAAAAGACAAGGGCTACAGCCTTGACACCCAGCTAGAAGAAGAAGATCTGTCCCTTATTGTTGATGCCTTTAAAGAAATTTATAAAGAAAATACCGGTAGTGACTTCCCGCAAGACCCCATTGTTCAACTCCTAGAATCTGTGGAAGCTGTTTTTAGTAGTTGGAACAATAACCGCGCTCGAGTCTACCGAGAAGAACATAATATTTCCCATAAACTAGGCACAGGAGTAACGGTCCAATCCATGGTCTTTGGAAATATGGGAGATGACTGCGGAACAGGGGTTGCCTTTACTAGAGATCCTGCCACAGGAGAAGCCAAACTCTTTGGCGAATTCCTTATCAATGCCCAGGGCGAAGATGTTGTTGCTGGCATCCGCACCCCTATGCAGATTGAGGAAATGAACCTAATTAATGATCATCTCTATGATGACTTTGTCAAAATCTGCCACACCTTAGAAAATCACTATAAGGATATGCAGGATATTGAATTTACCATTGAAAAAGGCACCATGTACATATTACAAACCCGCACGGGTAAACGTACGGCCCATTCTGCCCTACGTATTGCAGTAGATCTGGTAGAAGAAGGCCTAATTGATAAAAACCAGGCCCTACTTAGGGTAGAGCCCGAACAATTAGACCAGGTCCTTCACCCAACCTTTGATAAAAAAGCCCTAAGAGAAGCCGTTGTTATTGCCAAGGGCCTCAATGCCTCTCCTGGTGCTGCTTCAGGACAAATTTACTTCCATGCAGCCGATGCAGTAAAGGCAGCGGAGGAGGGAATCAAGCCTATTCTTGTTAGAGAAGAAACCTCCCCGGAAGATCTTGAGGGAATGATCAAGGCCAGTGGGATTCTTACCGCTAAAGGCGGCCGCACCTCCCACGCGGCTGTAGTTGCAAGAGGCATGGGCAAGTGCTGTGTTGCCGGTTGTGAAGCCCTTGATGTGGATGAAGACAAAAGGCAGTTCAGCCATAAGGGAAAGATCTATAAAGAAGGGGATTTTATCTCCCTAGATGGTTCCACAGGCTACGTCTATGAAGGAGTCGTTGGAACAAGTGCCCCCATCTTAGATGAGAACTTTAAAACCCTTATGGACTGGGCAGATCATGTAGCCCATCTTACGGTCCGCGCCAATGCCGATACCCCCTTAGATGCTAAGCAGGCCCTAGAATTTGGAGCCAGGGGAATCGGCCTTACCCGCACTGAGCATATGTTTTTCCAAGAACACCGGATCTCTGCTGTTAGGGAGATGATCCTTGCGCAAAATGCCCAGGATAGGGTAAAAGCCCTTAGAAAAATAATGCCCTATCAAAAGGATGACTTTGTTGAAATCTTTAAAGTTATGAAGGGCCTTCCTGTAACCATTCGCCTACTTGATCCACCCCTACATGAGTTTCTGCCCCATAGAGATATAGAAATAAGGGCCCTGGCAAAGGAACTAGACCTATCCTTTGAAGAACTCAAAGCCCGAGTAACTGCCCTTCACGAGATTAATCCCATGCTGGGCCATAGAGGATGTCGACTAGCCATTAGCTATCCTGAGATTGCAGCCATGCAAACAAGGGCCATTATCCTAGCTGCTATTGAGGTGAAAAAAGAGGGCATCCACGTTTTACCAGAAATTATGGTCCCCCTAGTTGGAGACAAGAAAGAACTCGAATATATTGAAGCCCTTGTACGACCCCTTGCCAAGGAACTTATGCAGGAACACGCTTGTGAGATTCCCTATAGTTTTGGAACCATGATCGAGGTTCCAAGAGGAGCCCTTACTGCAGGAGAGATTGCAAAATCAGCTGAGTTTTTTAGCTTTGGAACCAATGATTTAACCCAAATGGCCTATGGCTTTAGTCGTGATGATGCAGCAGGCTTTATTGATGAGTACCTGGAAAAAGGCATCTTCGATATGGACCCCTTTGTTAGCATTGACCCTAAGGGAGTGGGACTTCTTATGGATATTGCGGCAAAACAGGGAAAAGAGGCACGTAGTGATATCCATCTTGGCATCTGCGGAGAACATGGAGGCGACCCCTCTAGCATTAAGTTCTGCCACAAGATAGGCCTGGATTATGTTTCTTGTTCACCCTACCGCGTTCCCATAGCCCGCCTGGCTGCTGCCCACGCTGTATTGGAGGAAGAATGAAGGAAATAAAAAGAGCCCTAGCTATCCAAGGAGCCCTTATGCTTCTTATCTCAATTTTCGCCTACACTCAAAAACCCAAAAGTCTTAGCCAAAAACAGGCCTTTGTTTTTGGCACACTAGGACTAATGAGTTTGGAAGCATCTCACTTTCTCAAATCAGATATCACCATAAGACGTAAAAAGGGTACCTAGGTACCCTTTCTTTTAGGAGAAAAATATGTATAAAGAACTTTACCCAGGAATTTTCCTAGTTGAGATCCCCCTTCGTAATAATCCCTTAAAGGCCTTAAACTGCTATGTTATTAAAGGCGAAGAAAGCCTAATTATCGACACAGGATTTGATACTGAAGAAAACCGCAGCCTGCTCTTTAAGGCCCTAGAAGAGCTAGAAATTGACCCCAAAAAGACCAGGCTATTTCTTACCCATCTTCACTCAGACCATACAGGACTGGCTGCCTATCTAGGCCAGGAGGGCATCAAGGTCTATATGGGAGAAGTTGATAGTGACTTTCTTAAAGAAAGTCTTTATGAAGACAGCTTCCACTGGGTCGATATCCAGGAGCTGGCCCTGGCCCAGGGTCTAAAAGAAGACAAGCTGGATATCCAAAAACATCCCGGCTTTCGCTTTCGACCCAAGGAGCTCCCCCCTATGATCAAGACCAAAGAAGGCGACTGCTTTAAAGTGGGCGACTACAAGTTAGAGGTCCTTGATCTTCCTGGCCATACCCCTGGGCTTCAAGCCCTTTATGATAAGGAAAAAGGCTTTTTATTTAGTGGAGACCATCTCCTTGATAGCATTACCCCCAATATTACCTTCTGGGGAGAAGAATATGGGGACTCTCTGGGAATCTATCTAAAAAACCTGGATAAGCTAAGACAAATGCATATCCGGCAGGTTTTTTCCTCCCACCGGGAACTACCCCAGGACCATCTAAAGCGTATCACTGAACTAATAGGCCATCATGCGGACCGACTTAGTGAGATAAAAATCATCCTAGAAAAACTTGGCCCCTCCACCGTAAGAGATGTAACAAAAAGAATGAGCTGGGATATAAGGGCTAAGGA
>DASRNA010000081.1:0-3831 GCA_035647655.1 Clostridia bacterium
TAATCCCTCTAATTTCTTCGAGGTCTTTTATTCCTTCCTTTTGCATAAAGTCTTTTATTCCTTCAATGATTTTTTTCGTAGCCAAGGGGTCGTAAAAGTTTGCTGTGCCAACCTGAATGGCCCTAGCCCCCGCCATAATAAATTCAATGGCATCTTGCCAGGAAGATATGCCACCTAGGCCAATAATGGGCAAATCTACGCTTAGGGCTACATCCCGGACCATACGTAGGGCAATGGGTTTAATACAAGGCCCCGAAAGGCCTGCAGTAATATTGTCAAAGACGGGTTTGCGATTTTCTATATCAATAGCTAGGGCGTTAAAGGTATTGACCAGGCTCAATCCATCAGCTCCTGCCTGGGCGCAGGTATAGGCCATGGCCTGAATATCTTCTGCATTAGGAGAAAGCTTAACAATAAGAGGCTTTGTAGTAAAGGGCCGGACGGCTTCTACTACAGCCTTTGCATCATGGCAACGAATGCCAAAGGCCATGCCCCCTTCTTTTACATTGGGACATGAAATATTAAGTTCAATAGCGTCAATGGCCGTGGCATCAAGTTCAGCCGCTCCCCTTACATAATCCTCTATGGTTGAGCCACCAAGATTAGCCAGAATATAAGTATCTAGGCTGAGCATAAAGGGGAGTTCTTCCTTGATAAAACCTAGAACCGAAGGGTTTTGAAGGCCGATGCTATTCATCATTCCCGAAGCGGTTTCATATATTCTTTGTCCCTTATTTCCCTTTCTTTTTTTCCAAGTAAGGCCCTTGCTTGAGATACCACCAAGCTCAGAAAGATCCATATAGTTTTGGTATTCTCTACCAAAGCCAAAGGTTCCTGATGCAGCAATAACAGGGTTTTTCAGTGTCTTATCAAAAAGTTTAATTGTCGTCAAAGAGCACCTCCTTTGCATTGAATACAGGACCGTCTTTGCAGACACATAGCTGGCCTTGGGAGCTTTCTTGAACGCATCCTAGACAGGCGCCAATGCCACAGGCCATATGAGATTCCAGGGACACATAAAGGAGTCCATCAATTTTGTCTTTAACAGATTTCATCATCTGTGTATTTCCACAGGCATAGGCCGCATCGTAGTTATCATCAAGAAGCTCTGTGATAAATCCCTGGTGACCCGAAGAACCATTTTCTGTTGATAGGAAAACCTTCCTGGCGTAGGGAATAAATCGATCGGTAAAAAAGGCTTCTTCCTTAAAACCCAGATAAACATCTATGGGGCCCCTAAGGTGTTTAGCAAGATAGACCAGGGGGGCAATTCCCACTCCACCGCCAATAAGGGCAATGCTTCCTTTTTCTAAGGGATAGCCCTTGCCTAGGGGGCCTAGAAGATCGATTTGATCTCCTGGGCGCAGTTTTGTCATAATTTCTGTTCCCTTTCCCACCTTTTGGTAGAGGAAACTAAGGTGTTTACCATCCGCATCACAAACAGAAAAGGGGCGGGGAAGATAGGGGACATCAGTCCAAGCCCGTAGCATATAAAATTGTCCTGCTTGGGGCAAATCTGTTAATTCTACCTTCATCTCATACATATCTTTAGTTAGCTGGGTATTTTCAAAGATTGTCACTTTTCTATAGGCTTCCATTAATATCCCTCACCATGCTCTTAACAGCTTCTCTAGTGTAGTGGCTAAATCTTTCTTCCCCATCCTCAAATTTTTTATAGGCAGTAATAATTCCTCTGGAGGAATTTACGATGCCCCCATTGCCCTTATTAAGATAGAGGCGAACATCTTTTGCTGTGCCACCCTGGGCTCCATAGCCGGGAATAAGAAAAAACTGGTCCTTGTATCGTTGACGGATTTTTTCTGCTTCCTGTCTATGGCTACCCCCAACAACAAGACTAAGACTACTGTAGCCTTCTTTTCCTATATAGTTTTTGCTCAGCTCTTTTAGAAGATCGCCCAGATGATAGAAGAGGCTTTCTCCTTTATAGTCAAGACTTTGTAAATCTTTGCTTCCAGGATTACTGGTACGCAAGAGGACAAAAACTCCCTTGCCCCTTTCAAGATAGGGTAGATAGGGGGTAATGCTATCTAGGCCCATATAGGGGCTTAGGGTAATAAAGTCTGCTTCAAAATCTCCCTCAAAATGCGCCCGGGCATACTCTTTTGCCGTGGCAGCTATATCGCCCCTTTTTATATCGCCAATACTAAGTAGGCCTAGACTTCTAAGGTATTTGAGGGTGTCCCTATAGGCGATTAGGCCTTGAAGGCCCAGGGCCTCATAATAGGCGATTTGAACTTTATAGACTGGAACAAGATCCCTTGTAGCTTCGATAATTGTTTTGTTATAGTTAAATAAGACTTCGGATATTGTGCCTTTTTTCATGGAAGGGGGCACATAAGCTAAATGGCTATCCAGGCCAACACATACACAACTCTTATTTTCTACTTCTTTAAAAAGTCGGTCCATCATGGCTTTCTCCTGTAAAGAATTCTTTCTCCCACCAAGGTCATTAGGACTTGGCCTCGAAGTTTTTTCCCAATAAAAGGGGTGTTTTTAGATTTGGAGTAAAGGTCTTCTTCTTTTAGTGTATATTCTTTTTGCAAATCAACCACGACAAGATGGGCGTCATAGCCATCTTGTAGCAGGCCTCTGTTTTTAACCCCTAGAACTTCTAGGCCACCAAGACTCATAATCCGGCTTAGTGAACTTAGGGGTAGATTGTTTTCTTCTACAAGCCTAGTGTAGCAGAGGCTAAAAGCGCTCTCAAGGCCAATCATTCCCGGGGCTCCCTCTTTTTTTTCTTCCTTGGTGTGGGGAGCGTGGTCGGTGCTGATAGCATCAACAAAGCCTGTTTTAATGGCATGAAGAAGAAAGTCGGCATCTTCTTTTTTGCGAAGGGGTGGATTAACCTTGTAGGGATGATCCCAGAGGGTCAAATGATGGGGGGTCACCTCGCAGCTGATAGGAAAACCTCTTTTTTTTCCTTCCATAATAGCCTCCATGGAGGCCCTAGTGGAAACATGAGAAAAATGGATTTTAGCACCCAGATGGCCGCTAAGATAAACATCTCTTATGGTAATCAGATCTTCAGCTGCCCTGTAATCTTCAGAAGAAAGATCAGGATCTTCAGCGTGGACCATAATGGTTAGATCCTTTTCTTTTGCCTTAAGACAGGCCTGGTACATTGTTTGGTTTGAGAGGATGCCTTTGCCATCATCGCTTAGGCAGCTAAGAGAGGAGGGCAAGTCCTCAAAATCAATCAGGTCCTGCCCATTAAAGCCCCTAGTGACGGCCATAAGCTGATGGATATCAATTAGCTTAAGGGAATTTGCCCTTTCTAAGATATCCTCATATATTTTTTTATTATCAACAATTGGTAGGGTGTTGGCCATAAGATTAACGGTAGTATAGCCACCAGCTAGAGCGGCGCGGCTACCACTTTCTAAATCTTCTTTATGGGTCATTCCTGGATCTCTAAAATGGGCATGAGGATCACAAAAGGCGGGCATAAGGGTTAGACCATCAAGATCTAGGGAGGGCACATCCTCATAACCCTTGAGGGTATCCAGGATCTTTATTTTATTGTCTTTAATAAGAAGATATCCCTTTTTTTCTCCAAGGGCATCGATTAGTTGGGCCCCTTTGATAATTAGCATTTATTCCTCCACATTGTATAAATGGTCACAATAATCACACTTATATAGATGGGTAGCGCGGTCTACTAGAGTAAACCTGTTTATTATATTGCGCTCTGAAGTGGAAATGCAGCGGGGATTACTACATTTGAGAAAGCCTTCTACATGTTCAGGTAGTGTTACCTTAATTTTTTCAATAATCACTTCATTTTCTATGATATTTATGGTTATATCC
>DASRNA010000082.1:0-3873 GCA_035647655.1 Clostridia bacterium
CATAGAGCTCAATTAGCTTTGCTATCTCTTCTTTACTCCTGCGCTTTTTGATAATCCTATCTTCCATTATTACCACCTCCTCACAGAGATAATAATAAGCTAAAAGGGGATTAGTTAAAAGGCGCCCTTGGCTTGACGCTTACCACCCTTACACATAATTCTCGTACTTGTCTATAGAGTCGATTTCTCTAAACCAACATCATTTGACGAAGACCCTGTAAAAACAGATATCTAATCCTTTGCAGACAAGTAATACCGATTAGTGACGACACCTTTAAATATAAAAAGGCGAGCTAATTCACACTGGATTAGCCCACCCTTACATATAAATCTCAAACTCGTCTATAGAGTCGATTTCTCTAAACCAACATCATTTGACGAAGACCCCCTTTTTCTAGAGGATCCCACAGTTTTGAGCAATTCTAGCTAGTGCTTTCCCTTTTTTTCATAGAGTTGGATCACTTCCAAAATAAGATCAGCGCTTTTTTCCAAGGCATCTAGAGAAATAAACTCATAGGGCCCATGGAAGTTTTCTCCCCCTGTAAATAAGTTAGGACAAGGTAGACCCTTATAGGAAAGTTGAGCTCCATCGGTTCCACCCCTAACAGGCTTAATAATGGGCGTGATACCAAGATTATTCATGGCTTCTTTCGCATAATCTATCATAAACATTACCGGTTCAATTTTTTCTCTCATATTATAATAGCTATCTTCCATTGTAAGAAGAATCATATCTTCTCCATACTTTTTTTGCATGGAAGCAACTATTTCTTCTACTCTTGCTTTTTTCTCAAGGAACTTAGCCTTATCATGGTCTCTTATAATATACTGGGCTACAGCTTTACCGACATTGCCACTAAGGTTGTTTAGATGGGTAAACCCTTCATAGCCCTGGGTATACATAGGTTTTTCTAGTTCTGGTAAGGCTTTTTCAAAATCCATTGCCATATGAAGAGCGCTAATCATTTGATCCTTTGCCGTACCCGGATGAACGCTTCGACCAATAAAGGTAATCTCAGCCCCTGCTGCATTAAAGTTTTCAAACTGCAACTCACCTACTGGGCCTCCATCAATGGTATAGGCATATTCTGCTCCAAAGCCTTCTACATCAAATCTATGGGGGCCCCTTCCAATTTCCTCATCTGGGGTAAAGGCAACAGAGATAGGACCATGAAGAATATCAGGATCTTCTTTTAATCTTTTAAGAACTTCCATTATTGCAGCAATTCCTGCCTTATCATCAGCTCCTAAAAGAGTACGTCCATCGGTTAGCATTAGTTCTTGCCCAATATAATTATTTAAATTAGGAAAATCTTTCGGTGATAAGATAAGGCCACTCTCAAGCTCAATCTCTCCGCCTTCATAGAGTTGAATCCGAGGACTTACATTGGCCCCAGGGGCATCAGGTGCCGTATCGATATGGGCTAGAAAACCCAGATGATATACATCCTTTTGGCTATTGGCCTGAAGATGACCAAATAAATATCCATCATCAGAAAGAGTGGTTCTAAGACCCAGCTCCTCTAGTTCATCCTTAAGCATATTAGCAAGTTCCATCTGTCCAGGAGTTGTAGGGCAAGTAGTAGAAGTTTCATCACTGGTCGTATCAACTTTTACATAATTTATCAAACGCTCATGTATTTTCATTATTGTCCTCTCTTTTTGATGAGACCTTGGCTCATCTAAGCTCTAGTGCAATTGTAATAACTATACCCTCATTTAATTTTATAAAAACAAATCATCTATAATAGTTTTTCTTATTTCTTTTTCCTTCATATATAAGTTGATATCTTTAGGGGTCGCCCTGCGAAGGGCCTGCTTATTTCTTATTTTTTTGCTTACTGCATTAGATCCAATAGAGAGAATCTCATGAGCATCTTCCATCATGCGGATATTGTAAATACTAGCAGTATTTTCTTTTTCAAAGCCTACATTCTCACCCCGGTCCACCATGTTTTTTTGGCGATAGATATAATAAGGCCTATAGCTTGCTTTTTCTAGGCGTGTATAGCCTTCTTCTAACATAAGACCCACCGAAGCAGAAGCTGCAACTTTCTTTAACTGCGCTCCTTTTTTTAAGGAAAGATTATGCAGGGTGATGTTTTCAGGATTTAGTCCTATTAGCTCCTCTAAGGAAAACAAAAACTCATCCAAACTTTCTCCAGGAAGGCCCGCAATAAGGTCTGAGGATACAAAAAGTCCCTCTTTTTTAAAGTATTCCACCCATTTTTTCATATCATCTGCTTCTGGTCTACCCTGTAGAGGAGTAATACCTCTAGTAAGGCTTTGGGGGTTTAAGCAGACCCTAGTTGCAAAAGAAGAGACAAGACCTGCCTTCTTAGGGGTTAGGACATCGGTCCTGCCCCCTTCAAAGGTAATTTCCTTCACCTTAGTGAAGCCACTTAAGGCGCCAAATAGTTCTTCTAGCTGGTCTTCTTCAAGAACCCAGGGAGTTCCCCCACCAATATAAATACAATCAACAATTTTTCCCTGCTCTTTGATGCGTTTTTTTGCATAGGAAATATCTTGATGAAGATTGCTCAGATACTTTTGCGCCCATCTTTTTTCATAGCTTCTTGTGTGAAAACAACAATAGGAACAAATGCTAGGACAAAAAGGGATAGATATATATAGTGCCAGTTTGTCCCTATCACCTTGATAAATCTTGTTCTGCCGGCTTGCTATTTCTATTAAAAGTCTGGCCTTATTATCAGAAAGTCTATAGGAGTTTTTAAGCTTGTTAAAAATTTCCTTATCACTTTTTCCCTTCTTTTTTTCCTGGTGAACAATTTTAAGGGGACGTACCCCGCTTAAAATTCCCCAAGAAGAAATAGGTTGATAGTGGGCCTCAAGAGCGTCGTAAATCTCTAAGATATATTTTTCTGTAGTCTTTAGCTTAATTTTTTTTTCCTCAAAAAGAAAAAGGCCATCTTTATAAACAAGATCGCTTTTTTCGCTGCCCCACTCTATTTCATCAAAAAATATATGCAAAAGATCATAGATTTTTATTGCCTTTGGTTCATTGCAATAAAAGGTCATTTTCTAAAATGGGGGTTATTCTTTTTTTCATAGCCAATGGTTGTTGGAACTCCATGGCCGGGATAAACCTTGGTTTCTTCTGGAAGTTCATACAAGATTTCAACAATTGAGTGCTCTAAGACTTTTAAGTCACCCCCATAGAGGTCATATCGTCCAATACCCAGTTTAAAAAGGGTGTCTCCACTAAAGAGGCCTTCATCTGTAAGATAGCTTACTCCCCCTAGAGTATGGCCTGGCGTGTGAATACATTTGATCTTTGTTCCAGCAAGCTCAAGAATATCACCATCTTCAAAATAGATAACATCCATTAACTCCACCACAGTCCCCCCGATAAGATGGGAGTGATTATGATGATGGTTTTCAAGAACTTCCCTTTCATCTTTATGGGCATAAATGGGACAATTGTGTTGCTCTTTATAGTGCTCTACACCCATTATATGGTCCCCATGGCCATGGGTTAAAAGTATGGCCTCAAGCTTAATATCTTCTTTTTCTAAAAAATCACTTATTCTTTTGTCCACCATGCCTGGATCAACAAGAAAGCCATTTTTTGTTTTTTCATCATAATATACATAGCAGTTTTGCCCCATAGCAGGTATCATAAGTCTTTTTATCATCAAAATTCCTTTCTACTATCTAAAAGTATTGTCACAGGTCCATCATTTACCAGTTCAACATCCATTGAAGCTGCAAAACGCCCTGTTTGAACCTTATGTCCTAATTTTTCTAATTCATCTTTCATTTGAAGATACATTTTTTCGGCTTTTTCGTGTTTAGCACTTCGCACAAAGGAAGGTCGATTTCCCTTTCTACTATCGCCATAGAGGGTAAATT
>DASRNA010000083.1:0-3154 GCA_035647655.1 Clostridia bacterium
CTATTATAGGGGCAGGCTCTCAAACAAATATCACAGCCATAAAAACATCCCTTAAGGGGTGTATATTCGGCCTCTTTCCACTGGGTAATATAAGAAAGACATTTTTTAGCTTCTAGCTGGTAGTCCCCAATGGCCCCTTGCGGGCAGGCCAGAATGCACGCCTTACACTTGCCACAGTCTTTTGCCATTTCCTTATCTGGCACAAGCTCTGCGTCCATTAGAATATACCCAATATTATGGGCTGAGCCCAAATCGGGATGAATAAGCAGGGTGTTTTTGCCTATAAATCCAAGTCCCGCTCGCTTGGCAATTTCTTTATCCATAAGGCCTTCCTTATCACAAATAGCTAGGCCCTTTATTCCATCTTTTTCTAGCTCTAAAATAAGAGCTTCAAGTATTTCTCCCACCTCAAGATGATAATCTCTTGGAGAGGAACTTGCAACTTTTATTTTTCCTTTATCAAGTCGGTTTTCATAGAGCTTGTAGCCTTTGAGTATAACTAAGATTCCCCTAGCCTGGGGGAAATGAGCCCTTGGCTTGATTTTCTTTTCTAAAGATTTTTCTTCAAAGGCCAAGGCTGGTCTATACAGAGGCCTTACACTAAGCTCTTCTGCTGTCGTAAAACCAACAGCATCAGCGCCATATTCTAGGGCGAGTTTTTTAAACTTTTTCTTGTTCAACATATACTATTACTATACCACAGCCCCCTTGCTAAAAAAAGATATCTACTTGGCTTCCAAGATAAAATAACTGATATCATCGACTAAATTATTTTTCACAGGATCTATTCGTTTTTCAAGAGCTCGGTCCACTGCCACCAGGGGTTGATCTAGGCTTTCTAACAGAAGGATTTTTAAATCATCCATAGACAAATTTAAGCCTTGTCGTTCATCTAAGAGGCCATCAGTGTAAAAGAAAACCCTATCCCCACCAAAGAGCTGGATCTGAGCAGAAGCATACTCTGGGGTAAAGTAATCTGCCATCTTGCAAATGGGAAAGCCCGATGAATCATCAAGCAACTTAATCTCGCCACTTTCCCGAACAAGAATAGGTGAAACATTTAGGCCTCCACTGGCATAACTTAAAACCCCTGTTTTCATATCATAAGAAGCAATAAAGATTACCACATGCATATGGTCAGGAAAGTTCATTTTGTTGAATTCATCATATAAATATCGTAAGTTTTCATGGGGCTGGTCCCCTCGAAGTCGTTTTATCAGGGGAGAATTAGTCCGAATATAATTATAAATATAAATATTCATAAGGGCGGCATTTATACCATGTCCTGAGACATCTAGGATATACATACCCACCTTGTCCTCATCAATACTATAAATGTCATAGAAGTCGCCACTAAGACGCTCACAGGGAAAGTTTTCTGAAACAAAAGATGCCTTTGAATAGACGATATCCTTCATAGGTAGAAGAGATTGCTGCAATCTTCTGGCTGCATCAATTTCACTCTCCAGCTGATCATTTGCTTTTTGGAGTTCTAAGGTCCTTTCTTCTACCACCTCTTTAAGGTTTTCTGTATATAAATCTCTTTGATAATTCAGCTCCTCTACCTCCAAAAGATAGGAGGTAAAAAGCTCTTGATAAAAAGCATTCAGCAAAAAGACAAGGGCCACTAGATTAAAGGCTCCCTCTAGCACCCCTTCATAACCCGTAGAAAGAGTGTCTCCTTGCTTAAAAAAGAAACTAACAGAGGCAACGATAAGTAAAAAGAGCACATTGCCCGTGATTCTAGATCCATCGACAAGATAATTCACCAAATAGCCCATTATATTGCTAAATAACAAAATAAAGATAAGGGCAACTTCCATTTCCTTAATCAAACGAGGCTCTTTAATAAACCAAATATAGGCAACAATTATAAGCACAACAAAACCAATAAGAAAAAAGGGAATTCTTCTTATTGGTAGATCAAGTTGAATCGTTTTACGTATAAGAACAAGCTTTAAAAATAAGAGACCCATTATAACCAGGATAAGAAAAACAAGTACTCCTTGTAATTGCGGCCGATTAAGTAGGGTTACAGGTAGTGAATCATTTACCGAAACCACTAGAGAAAGGGCAACAATGATAAGAAGAACCAAAAAAATCAAACTAAAGAGCAGTTGTCTTAAGCCCTTAAAAAGGGAAAAGCTATAGAGGTTGATAATAAAAAGACCGCTCACACAAACCATTGTGGCCAATTTTACACCAATATATAGATTAAAAGACAAGTCTCCTAAGTTCGCTGCAAAAAGGTCTCTGATTAGCCAAGCGCGGCTCAGTGTAACAAAAAGCAGTGAAAAAAGTACGAAGATCACACTATTTAATAATCGTTCCTTTATTTTCTCACTCATGAACTCTCCTCTTAGAGGATACTACTTCCTCCGATAAACTCTCTTAATAGCGATGTACTAGGGATAATTCTATCATCTTCAATACTCTTTAGATAGTACAGAAATTTCTTTAATCGTTTTGCCTGTGAATAGACAGGACTATCTAGTCCTATTTCTTCAAGAAGAGGAAGGGCATACTTCTTAATTACCGCAAGCTCATATACTAAGGCAGAGTTAAAAACAGAATCTGCCTCTTCTTGGAAGGGAAAAATATGTCTTTCTTCTCCCCGGCGCACTGAGTCCCACATAGCTAAGGTGTCTTCCGCCCCATGGCCCCTAGTAAAATGATCCCTTACCATACGGCGCAATATTCTATTATCTGTGGTTGGAATGCGATTGTGTTGGTCTAAATTTAGGCTGGTAAGTGCAGAAATATAAATTTTGAATTTGTCTTTTTGTAAAACGCCTGAAGTAAGTTTTTCATTTAAACCATGGATCCCTTCAAAAATAATAATTTCGTTCTTTTTTAATTGTATTTTATAGGCCTCGTCTTGGCGCTTTCCCAGCTT
The DNA here is from genome assembly GCA_035647655.1 of Clostridia bacterium. Lineage (GTDB taxonomy): Bacteria > Bacillota > Clostridia > Peptostreptococcales > Acidaminobacteraceae > DTU036. The sequence goes on from DASRNA010000083.1 coordinate 2,897, forward strand.
AAAATCGAATATGGGAAGGCCAATTTCTTTGCCTTCAAGCAAGTCTTCAATATTTCTATTAAGAAGATCCAGTTCCAGGGCTTCTATACACTCAAAGTCATAGTTACCATTTTCATCCAAGGGGGTCAATTCTCTATTAACAAAATAATTATCTAAAGAAACAGTCTGTGAGAAGACTCCCTCAGCCATCAACTGGATTTTTAAACGATGGGTAAAGGTGGTTTTCCCAGAGGAGCTTGGTCCTGCAATAAGCACAAC
>DASRNA010000084.1:0-3967 GCA_035647655.1 Clostridia bacterium
ACTTCAATAATAGAACCTTTTCTTATAATGGCCACCCTATTACAAAGTTCCTGAACCTCCCCAAGGATATGAGAAGAAAAGAAGACTGTAGCTCCTTTTTTATTTTCTTCTCTTATTAAGTGAAAAAACTTTTGTTGCATAAGAGGATCCAGTCCACCTGTTGGCTCATCCAGGATAATAAGATTAGGCTCATGAAGAAGTCCCTGCACGATGCCTACTTTTTTCTTATTCCCATAGGATAGGTCTTCGATTTTTCGATTTAGATCCAGCTCCATAGTATCGCTGAGTTCTTTGATTTTTTTGCTACAATCCTTCTCATAAAAGCTTGCAGAGTAGTGCAAGAGATCTATGACTTTCATTTTGTCATAATAAAAAATTTCGGAAGGGATATATCCGATATTCCTTCTAAGTTCAGGGCCGTATTTTATGGCGTCTTTTCCAAACAGTTTTGCTTCCCCTGAGGAGGGATAGATTAGACTCATAAGCAGTCTTATGGTTGTTGATTTTCCGGCTCCATTGGGGCCGATAAAACCAAAAATCTCTCCTTCTTCTACTGATAGACTTACATCTTTTATTCCCAAGGCCTTACCATAGTATTTTGTTAAATTTTTTGTCTCTATTACAGCCATATTTTTTCTCCTTATTGGATGAGCTAGGTAGGAAGTGTTAAAAAGCTCTCTAGCTATAGTATAAAGTAGGACTGATCTTTTAGCCTTTCTTATTTAAAGGAAAACAGCCAAGATACCGTCTTTATCAAGGCTGTTTTAGAGTAAGAAAACTCTTTACTTAGTCATTAGCCATATACCTAGCGCTAGGGCTAATAGTCCAAAGGCGTAGAAAAATATAACAGTTCCTTTTTCCCCAAGAACTTTTTCAAAAAGCTGTATTTTAGAAATATTCCATATTTTTGGTGGCTTTTTGTAGGTGATAAAAAAGACCATTCCAGCATAAAGAAAAGCTAAGATCCCAAGAAGTGCATATCCATTCATATTTATTCCTCCTATGTAAGGTCTTATAAGTCTATTCCAATCCTTTTCTTATTTTTGGGGCTAAGAAAAGGTAAACCACACCACTTATAACCAGAACGATGCCGGTGTAGAGTAATACTTCTCCCCAAGTTCCACTCTCAGCTAAGATGATATCATTGCCTTTATAAGCCCAGTAAAAAGGATTCCAGTAAAAGAGTTTTTGCCATTTATCGCCTAAGAGTTCAATGGCTAAGACCCCTGCAATTAGGGGTAAAAAGAGAAGTTTGATACTGGCGGCTGCATTTATAATATCCTTATTTGTTAGACCTTGTATAAAGCCAACTAGTATACTCAGCAGGCTAGTTACCAAAAGAACAAGTAGTATTTGCAGTATATTGACTCCACCAAAGCCTGTGATAAAGACCAGGGCTAGGGATCCAACTAGGGCAAAAAGGACTCCGATTACAGACTTGCCTAGTAGAAAAACTCTTCTGGGTGTGGGGGTCAAGTTTATAGCACTAAGGGTCTTATCTACCTTTTCTTCTACTATATTTAGGGCTATTAGCATTCCTCCTAGTATAGATATAAGTAGGATTGAAGTATTAACCAGGGTTTTTTTAAGAGGAGGAACCGTCCGTCCAAATTCAATAAGCTCACTATTTGAGTCTTCTATATTGATATCTAATTCATAAAAGCTATGTAAGAGCTTTGCATAATCGACGATTCCTTGGCTTTCATTTCCCTGGGTTAGTAAGTAATAGTTGTTGTTTTCTGGAATGATACCGATAATGGAGTCTCTTTTTTCCACTCTTTTTGTTATTTGATCTAGATCCTTAAAGAGTTCCACCTTAGCAAATTGCTGGAAATACTCTACTTGTGCTGGATTTTCACCTTCTATTAGAGCAAGGTTAATTGTTGTGTCGTTTATTCCTGGTGAAAATATATTGATTAAAATCGCAAAGAGTATTGGAACTACAAGTATATATAAGGAGATGAAATCTTTTGAATTGACTTTTGCATCTCTTTTGAAAATATTCCATATTCTACTAAACATAACCAACCTTCCTTATCCTACTAGTGTTTTCTTGTATCTGTAGTTTGAAAGTGCAAATAAAACCATCCCTGCAAGTAGAAAGCCGGCAGATATGGTTAAAATATATATGGTATCGCCATTTCCGAGAATAATCGATCTAAAGCCTTCTAACATAGGATAGGTAGGGATGATTTTTACCCAGCTAGGATTCCAACTTGGCATAAAGTAAGCGACATTGGGAATAATCATTAGTATCATAAAAACATAGAGGATACCAAAGGCCTGCATAATATCATCATAAAAACTTGCTATTAAAAGTCCTAGTGATGAGGTGAAAAAGGAGCTAGTAACAAGTAAAACTAGGAGTAGGAGATAATCTGGTCTAGTTTTCATAATAGGAACAATCACGATAAAACTAGAGGATACACAAACAAGCAATAGAACTCCTATTTTACTGAGTAAATACTGCCAGATGGGAGAGGGAGTAAGAGCAAAGGCCTTTATGACTCCTTCTTGTCGATCTAAAAATATATAGGCAGCAATAAGAAAAAATCCCATAAGAGAACCATTAAAAACGAGGACCGAAGGTAGCATGTTTTCTCTATCTGAAAGAAAAGTGTGATTTGTTGATAGGGCCCTAACATCCTGCTTGTCCATTTTTTCTTCTATTACATCGGTTGATTCCACATGAAGTATCTTTAATAGATCTTTATAGCGATCGGATTCATACCCTTGCAGGTAGTATTCATAAGTAAGACTATGATTTTCATCCATTTTGATTGTGGCTGCGATTTCTCTTTCTTTATCAGCTATATAGGCGACTTCTTCTTGGCTATTTAGAATGTAAATTTTACTATCTTCTGTTGTGTATAGGGAGGCGTCTACTTCTTTTTTGTCTATTTTCACCTTTACCTGTTCGGCTTTCCCATCGACGGTATTATCTAGTATAAAAGCTAGATAGGCTTCACTAGCCTCCTGGGGCATATCCAAGTATAGGTACTCAGATGTTTTTGTATTAAAATTATCGGGAACAACAAAGAGCAGTAATGCTAGTATCAGTAGGGCCATGAAAATTTCAACATAAAAGTAAAAGCCCCTAGATGCTATTTTTGCTTCCCTAATAAAGCTAGAAAAGAGTTTCATTTAAACAAGCTCCCTTCCTGTCACTTTAATAAATATTTCTTCAAGAGTAGCTTCTTTTGTATGTATTGTTTGAACCTCTTTTGTTTCAATTATATCTTGAAGTGCTTTTTTATCTTCTTGAACCACTAAGGAAAGGGTTTTTTCTACTAGCTCTTTATTTTCTACATACTTTATATCTACTAGCTGGTCTCCGTATTTAAGTTTTAAGCTTTCAGGAGAGTCTATGAGTTTTATTTCTCCATCAACGATAAAGGCCACCCTATCACAAAGCTCGTCTGCAATAAACATATTGTGGGTCGTTAAAAATATGGTTACACCTTGGCTGTTTTTTTCTTTTATAATATCTTTAATATCAGCAGCAATGGAGGGATCAAGCCCTGTGGTGGGCTCATCTAAAAACCAAATTTCCGGATTGTTAATCATAGACCTTGCAAAGGTAAGTCTGTGTTTCATTCCCTTTGAGAACTCTCCAGCTCTTGTGTTTTCTTTTCCATCAAGTCCCACAAGCTTTAGCAGCTCCATAGGATCTCTTGTGGGTACATCAAAGAGTTTTCGGTAAAAATCAAGGTTTTCTTTTGCTGTTAGCTTGCTGTATACATTGGATTGTTCAAAGCTCATTCCGATTTTATTAAACATATCCTTTGACATCTTTCTTATATCATAACCACCTACGGTTGCTTCTCCTTCTTGGAGTTGTAAAAGTCCAGTCAGGATATTTTGTACCGTTGATTTCCCTGCGCCTGAGGGGCCTAAAAAGCCAAAAACTTCTCCTTTTTCAATCTCAAAACTCACATCTTTTACTTGGTAGATATCATCTTTATTG
>DASRNA010000085.1:0-5119 GCA_035647655.1 Clostridia bacterium
AGACACGCACGTACTAGGTAATAAGCGACACACCTAAGCGGCGTAAAGATTATGAAGGAGGAAAAGATGTACGCAATTATTGAGACAGGTGGACAACAATTCAAAGTCCAAGAAGGCGATGAAATCAAAATTGAGAAATTGCCTGTAGAAGAAGGACAAGATGTGGTTTTTGAACGCGTTTTGGCCATTATCGGCGAAGACACTAACTTTGGCAAACCCATTCTTGAGGGAGCTAAGGTTAAGGCTACTGTTTTAGAGCAAGGTAGACACGACAAGGTCATTATTTTTAAGTACAATGCGAAGAAGAACTTTCACAAGAAAAAAGGCCATAGACAGCCCTTTACTCTTGTAAAAATAAACGCTATTGAAGCCTAATGATAGAAGTCGTTTTTGAACAAGAAGATGGATTATTGGTAGCTTTTAGCTCCAAGGGCCATGCCCAAGCTGGAGATCCCGGTGAAGATATTGTTTGTGCTGCTGTTAGTGCTCTGCTCTTTAGTGTAGTTAATACCTTGGAGCATTATCACGCTATGCTTGATGTGAAAATGGGAGCAAAGGGTTTTTTGCGATGTGAGCTAAAGGAAGGATATAGGGACAAAGAAATCCAAGCCATCCTTCAGGTTGCAAAAATCGGCATCAGCGGAATTGTTCAAGAATACAGTGAATTTATTTCTATGGATATTATAGATAGGAGGATCATGTCATGTTAAGAATGGATCTGCAATTTTTTGCAAGTAAAAAAGGAGTTGGTTCTTCAAGGAACGGTCGCGACTCTAATGCACAACGCTTAGGCGTAAAACGAGGAGACGGATGCCAAGTTAACGCTGGTTCCATATTAGTTCGTCAGCGCGGCACCAAGATTCACCCAGGAACCAATGTTGGTCGTGGTGGTGATGATACACTTTTTGCTCTTACCCAAGGCGTTGTACGTTTTGAGCGTTTAGGTAAGAACAGAAAACGAGTCAGTGTTTATGCTGAATAAACTCATCCTCAGGGTGAGTTTCTTTTTTTAGGAAGTGTTATGTATATAGATAAGGCAGAAATAAAAATTATAGCGGGAAAAGGCGGTAATGGTAGCGCCTCTTTTCGCAGAGAAAAATTTGAACCAAAGGGTGGCCCCGACGGCGGAGACGGCGGTAGGGGAGGAAATATTATTGCTAGAGTGGATCTGGGAATGCACACTCTAATGGACTTTCGCTACAAAAGAAAGTTTGTTGCAGAAGATGGTAAAAACGGTCAAAAGAAAAAATGCCATGGTAGATCTGGTAAGGATATTTATTTAAGTTTCCCCCAGGGAACTGTTATATTTGAAAAAACCACAGGGAAGCTGCTTGCTGATTTGAGTGAAGCAGAAGCCGAAGTTTATCTTGCCCGTGGTGGCCGGGGAGGAAAGGGCAATGTGCACTTTAAATCCAGCACCAATCAAGCGCCCGACTATGCTCAAAGAGGGCTAGAGGGAGAAGAATTTGATCTGGTGCTAGAACTTAAAAGTATTGCCGATGTAGGGCTTGTTGGTTTTCCTAATGTAGGAAAAAGCTCCTTATTATCCACCATCACCAAGGCCAGGCCAAAGATAGATAGTTATCCCTTTACGACCTTGACACCCAATCTGGGGGTAGTGGAAGTAATCACAGGAAAAAGCTTTATCATGGCTGATATTCCCGGCATTATTGAGGGAGCCAGTGATGGAATAGGCTTAGGCCATGATTTCCTTCGCCATATCGAAAGAACAAGACTTCTTGTGCACCTAGTTGATATAGGAATTAGTCATGAAGAAGGTAGAAGCCCCCTAGAAGACTATCAAATCATTCGTCGCGAACTAGAAAGCTTTAGCGAAGAACTCTCCAAAAGAGAAGAAGTGGTCTTATTAAATAAGCTGGATGTGATGGAAGATGAAAGTGCAACTGTTGAACTAGAGAGCTACTTGACCCAGAGGGGGATCAAGAGCTTCCGCACAAGTACTATAACAGGACAAAATCTAGCAGAAGCAATGAAATATATTACAACCCTTCTTGAAAAAATCGAACCAATTGAGCTTTATAGTGAAATTGAACCTTATGAAAAAGAAGAGGTAGATAGAGAAATATACTTTAGTATTGTTGATGGTGAATACTGTGTTGAAGGACAGCCAATAGAGGGGCTTATGCATGCTACAGATTTTTTAAGCTACCAATCTGAAAAAAGATTTCAGGTCAATCTAAAAAACATGGGTATTTATGATAAACTAAAGCAAATGGGTATTAAAGAAGGCGATACAGTTCGTATTATGGGCTATGCCTTCGAATATAAGGAGTAAGAATGATTGGAAAAGAAAGGGCCTATTTAAAAAAACTGGCCCATAGCGAAAAACCGATTTTGCAACTAGGTAAAGATGGGCTCTCAGAAAACTTTTTAAAAGAACTGGAGCAGACCTTAGAAATGAAGGAGCTAGTTAAGCTGGACCTCCTTCCTGGTTCTGGTGATAAAAAGCTAATGGTAGAAGAAATTTTAGAAAAAACAAAGGCGGAATTTATTAGTCAAGTTGGAAGAAAACTTGTCCTATACCGCGAAAGCAGCACTCTTCCTAGGGAAGAACGATTAAATCCAGCTAGGAAAGTAAGATGAAAGTTGGAATTTTAGGTGGCAGTTTTGATCCCATTCATAATGGCCACCTTCTTATGGCCCAATATGCAATAGAAGAGCTGCAATTGGACCAGGTAATTTTTTTACCAACTTTTAAACCACCCCATAAAATGGGGGATAAACTTTCGAAATTTTCAGACAGAGTCAATATGCTTGAACTTGCCTTTGATAAAAGAGAGGATTTTGTCCTATCTACTCTTGAAAGCGAGCGCCCTGGCCTGGGTTATACCTATGACTCTTTAAAAATATTTGCCAAAAAGTATCCAGGAGCTGAACTTTTTTTCCTTATTGGTTCTGATAGTTTAATGTATATAGAAAAATGGTACCGGTCTGAGGATCTTTTAAGGGAGTTCTTTTTTGGAGTGGCCCCTAGACCTGGTCGGTCCAAAAAAGAGTTGGAGGCTACAATAAATAGGCTTGCAGTGGATTATGGTGCCAAGATATATCTTTTGGATTCACCCTATATAGAAATTTCTTCCACTGGGCTTCGTCAACGAGTAAAAGAAGCAAGGCCCCTAAAATACCACCTACCTGAAAGTGTGGAGGAGTATATTTATGAGCAGATGCTCTATAAGTAGGGCCAATCACCTAGCTTGGAAATATTTAAGCCATAATCGTTATCAACACAGTCTAAGAGTAGCAGATATGGCCAAAAAACTGGCAAAACGATGGGGTGCTAGGGAAGAATTTCTTGTTCGAGCGGCCCTTTTACACGATCTTGGATATAGCTTTGGTGGTGATGGACTAAGTCACGCTGGAATAAGTGGAAGCTATAGCGCTATGGTTGGTTGTGATAAAGAAACGGTTAGAGCCATAAAACTTCACACCATTGGTGGACCAGCTATGAACCTGGAAGAAAAGATTCTTTTTCTTGCCGATGGAATTGAGATGGGAAGATCTTTTCCCAGGGTAAAAGAAATAAGAAAACTTGCCTTTATCAATCTGGACAAGGCGTTACTTGCTTATTTAAAGGGATCAAAAAGATATCTAGAAAAACAAGGAAAAAGTGTCCATAGGAAAACCCTTCTTATGGAAAATGAAATTAGAAGGAGGAAAAATGGAAGAACTGATCAAAAAAATAGAAGATTATTTGATCGAAAAACAAGCCAGTGAGGTTGCAAGTTACGATGCCAGGAGTGGATCTTTAGCCGACTATTATATAATTTGTAGTGCATTAAACAAAAGACATCTTAATTCTTTGGCAAAGGATGTAGAGAAGTTTGTAGAAAAACAGGGTGTTCCAATTTTTATCCGTCAGGGAAAAGCCGATAGTGGTTGGGTTATTTTAGACTTTATGGATATTGTAATCCACTGTTTTGAGCCAGAAACAAGAAGTTTTTATAATCTTGAGAGGCTCTGGGAGGCGATGAAAAAGTGAAAGGGTTGCGCCTAATAGGTGTAGTTCTTCTGCTTTTTATTTTGCAACTACCACTTGTAAGAAATGCAAAAAGCCTACCAGAGATTCATTTGTTTAAGGGGGATTTTGCTCAGGTCTATAGTGAGCTTAAAGAAGAATTTGGCCCCTGGGATGCTGAGATTGTCTTAGAAGATGGAGCAAGTCTTAAAAAGGGAAAGGTCTCCTTTGATATCCTTAGAGATAATTACAAAGGATCTGATTACCTGGTGTTTATAAATAAATAATCAAGGGGATTACTATGGAGCAAAGAAAAGACTATCTGCTTATTAAAAATCCAACTGCTGGCACGCAAAAAAGCCGTCAGTGGATAGAGACCTTAATTGAAGAATTAGAAAAACAGGGCCTAACTTATGACTTGGTGGAGTCATCAGCCCCTGAGCACGCTATAAGACTGGCCTATGATGGGGCTAAGTTTTACGATATAATTGTAGCTATGGGCGGGGATGGTACTGTTAATGAAGTAGCCATGGGCTTGCTTCTTAGGGGTGAAGGAATACTTGGAATTTTACCTGTAGGCAATGGAAATGATTTTTATAGAATTTTTGATGATAAGGTTGATCTTAATCTAGCCATAAGCAAGTTAATTGAGGCCAAAACAAGAAAAATCAATGTAGGTAGAGATATAGAAGGAAGATACGTACTCAATATTGCCAGTGTAGGCCTAGATAGCCAAACAGTTAAAATGCAAAAAAAGATAAAAAAATATGTACCAAAGACCATGGGATATGTTTTAGCCCTGATTCACTCCATGATCACCTACCGAAAACAAGATGTAACCATTCGCTTAGATGGAGAGGAATTTCATAGCAATAATGTGCTTTTGTGTTTTGGAACAGGTAGAAGTTATGGGGGTGGCATTAAAATCATGCCCTGGGCAAACATTGATGATGGATATTTTAATGTAGTGAATATAAGCGACATTTCAAATCTTGGACTCTTATTGGTGGCTCCTACTATTATTTTTGGTACTCATACAAAACTTACAAAATACGTAAAAGTATATAAAGCAAAAGAAGTTGAAATTATAGGGAAAAATTTAACCTTAAATTTAGACGGAGACCTTTTTGATGTAGACAAGGT
>DASRNA010000086.1:0-2697 GCA_035647655.1 Clostridia bacterium
CTATTAGTGGTCCTTTCATTTTATCTCCTTAGAAGGATTTCAATCCCTTTTAATAGAAAAACTAGCAGGCAAAGACTTTTTACTTGGCAAGCTTTTCTAACATATCTTTTGTCATGGCATCTAAATCATATTTTGGATTAAATCCCCACTGCGCTTTAGCAGCAGAAACATCTAAACTATCTGGCCATGAGTCTGCAATTGCTTGGCGAGCAGGATCAACATCATAGTCAAGGACAAAGTCAGGCAGATGTTTTTGGATGCTTTTTTTGATTTCTTCTGGTTCAAAGCTCATCCCTGAGACATTAAAAGCATTTCTATCAATCAGTTTATCAGGATTTGCTTCCATAAGATCAAGAATGCATTCAACAGCATCAGGCATATACATCATATCCATATAGGTTCCTTTTCCAATAAATGAAGTATAGTGTCCTTTTTCAAGAGCGTCATAGTAAATATGTACCGCATAATCAGTTGTTCCGCCCCCTGGTAGGGCCTTATAGGAAATAAGTCCTGGAAAACGCACTCCACGAGTATCAAGACCATAGCGCTTATGATAATAATCACAGAGGAGTTCGCCAGCTACCTTACTAACACCATAGGCTGTTGTAGGACGCTGAATCGTTGTTTGGGGTGTGCTTGTTTTGGGTGTACTTGGTCCAAAGGCGCCAATAGAACTTGGAACAAAAAGAGCCAAATCAAGTTCTCTAGAAACTTCTAAGGCATTATAAAGACCATTTACATTAATGTCCCAAAGAAGTTGAGGATTACCCTCGCCCACAGCCGAAAGAACTGCTGCTAAATGAAGCACCGTATCTGCACCAAAGTTTTTGGTTAAATCATAAAAACCCTTTGCATCGGTTACATCAAGGGACTCATAATGACTTCCCACCCACTTATCTGGGCGTTTTCTTCTTGAACAAGACATTACATTATCATCACCATACACTTCGATGAGTCTTTCAACCAAATCTGTACCAATTTGCCCTGTTGCTCCTGTAACTAAAATCTTCTTCATTTTTTCTCCTTTTAAAATTCTGCATTCCCCGGCGTTCGCGGATAGGCTATAACATCACGAATATTGCCCATTCCAGTTATATACTGAACTGCACGTTCTAGTCCCAAACCATAACCTGAATGAACACAAGATCCGTAGCGGCGCAAGTCTAGATACCATTGATAATTTTCCATATCCATGCCACGCTCTTCTATGGCAGCTTTGAGCGTATCATAGTCATCTTCTCTTTGAGAACCACCGATAATTTCTCCCACACCAGGCACAAGTAGGTCCATGGCCCGAACTGTTTTTCCATCGGGATTGCGCTTCATATAAAAAGCCTTAATCTCAGAGGGATAATCAGTAACAAATACTGGTTTGCCAAAATAGTCTTCTGCTAAAAATCGTTCGTGTTCTGTTTTCAGATCACATCCCCACTCTACGGGATAGGAAAACTCTCGTCCGCTTTTTAGCAAAATATCAATTGCTTCAGTATAGGTGGTCTGGGCAAAGGGCTCTTTAACAAGAGCTTCCAACCTTTTAATAAGGCCTTTATCAACAAAACGATTAAAGAAGTCCATTTCACTGGGAGCATTCTCTAAAACATAGCTAACGATATATTTCATCATTTCTTCTGCAATTTGCATATTGCACTCAAGATCACAAAAACTCATTTCAGGCTCAACCATCCAGAATTCTGAGGCGTGACGCGCTGTATTGGAGTTTTCTGAGCGAAAGGTTGGACCAAAGGTATATACATTGCCAAAGCTTAGTGCAAAGGGCTCAACAGATAACTGGCCCGAAACCGTAAGAAAAGTTTCTTTTCCAAAAAAATCCTGAGAATAATCAACCTTTTGATCTTTATTTTCAAAAATTTCCTCGTCCTCTAGGGTTGTTACTCTAAATAGCTCCCCTGCCCCCTCGGCATCTGTTCCAGTAATAATGGGGGTATGTATATAGACAAAATCCTTTTCTTGAAAAAACAAATGGATTGCATGGCTAATCAAGCTCCGCACTCGAAAAACAGCCATAAAAGTATTTGTTCTTGGTCTTAGATGAAGGATTGTTCGTAAAAACTCCATACTGTGCCTTTTTGTTTGCAGAGGATAGCTTTTATCTGCTTCAAATAAAACATCAATCTTTTGAGCATGTATTTCAAAGGGCTGTTTGGTATTAGGGGTTAAAACTAGCTCGCCTCTTACTTCAATGCAAGATTGGACCCCAAGATGATCGAGCTCATTAAAGTTCTCCACTTCCTTATCAAAAACAATCTGAATTGTCTCAAACATGGAACCGTCACTTAATTCAAAAAAGCCTACATTTGCACTGGTTCTTTTTCTTTTAACCCAGCCCTGTAGATTTATTTCTTTGCCTTCAAATAAGGCATAATCTTTATAAAGTTCTTTACATGTCATCCTTTCCTCCTCATAAAAAAAGACTTTCATCCAAGGGACGAAAAGTCGTGGTGCCACCCTAATTTTTGCTTTTTCTGCGATAAGGGACAGACCCCCTAGGACTCCTGGGTGTTTTTCCCCTTTTTTTTCACATCAGGCTTCCACTGTCCCTGACTCGCTAGAGCTTCCAAAAAGGATACTCTTCCATTCATCATCCGAGTAAAGTATAGCTATTTTATCATTAATTGTCAACAAAATGCAAATGCAAATAAGAAAGAAATTCTTTCGTTATTTGATCCGTCTTTGCCC
>DASRNA010000087.1:0-3133 GCA_035647655.1 Clostridia bacterium
TTGACAAAACCGAAGTCAAAGTAGAGATGAAGTCTGTTAACTCTAGATTTTTAGAAATAAATATGCGTATGCCAAGAAAGCTTCTCGCCTATGAAATTGATCTTCAGAATCTTCTTAAAAAGAAGCTTAATAGGGGAAAGGTGGAGGTAAGAATTAGCATGGAGGAACCTTTTTCCCAAGGAAAAGATTTTGAGATCGATTATGGCATGATTGATGCATTAAAAGAACTCATTGCCTCTGGCAAATTACCCCTAGAGGAAAAATTTACCCTAAGAGATCTTCTAGCGCTAGAGGGGGCTGTGGTTCTTAAGGATAAGGCTGAGGCTGATTATGAAGAGCCACTCAAGGAAGGGTTTTTACAAGCCCTAGACAATTTGTTACTTTCGCGAGAAAGAGAAGGGGAGGCCTTAAAAAACCATATGACTCGTTTGTTATATGAATTGGAATCTCACCTAAAGCTGATTCGTGAAAAAATGCCCTTGTGGAAAAAAACTTATTCAGAAAATTTTCGAAATCGTCTTATGGAACTTCTAGAAGACAAAAGCTTAATTCAAGAGGAACGCTTGGAATTTGAGCTTGCACTCTTTTCTGAAAAAAAAGATATCGAAGAAGAAATCCAAAGGGCGCTTACCCATGTGGAAGCCTTTAAGAGGGATCTGGACCAAGCAGGCCCCCATGGCAGAAAACTAGACTTTCTTGTTCAAGAACTCTTACGGGAGATCAATACGATGGGTTCTAAATCGGCTGCCTATGATCTTACAAAAGAAGTGATAGAGGCAAAAACCGTGCTAGAACAGATTCGCGAACAATTACAAAATGTGGAGTAAATATGTATAAAAAAAGAGGAAGAGTCTTTGTTATTAGTGGTCCTTCCGGTGTAGGAAAGGGAACCTTGGTTAAAGAAACACTAAAGCGCAAAAATTTACATCTTAGTATTTCCTATACATCAAGAAAACCCCGTTTTAATGAAGAAGAGGACCAGAGCTATTATTTTATAGATAAAGATAAATTTAAAAAAATGATTAATGAGGGTGTTTTTGCTGAGTGGGCAGAGGTCTATGGCAACTATTATGGCACTCCCTATGCAGAACTAGAAAAACATTTAGTTCGTGGAGAAGATGTTATTCTTGAAATTGAGATGATTGGGGCTGCACAAATCAAATCAATGGGAGAAGATGCTGTGCTGGTATTTGTTCTTCCTCCAAGTCTTGCTATGCTTAAAGAACGATTAAAAAAGCGAGGAACAGAAAAAGAAGAAGCCATAGCCAAAAGATTGAGTTGTACTATGGATGAGCTTAAGCATATCAAAGACTATGATTACTATCTTGTTAATAATGATATAGATAAGGCAACTGAGCAGTTACTAGCTATTATTGAAGCGGAAAACCATCGAGTTTCCCGTGCCTTTTTAGACTACTTAGAGACATCCGAAAGGGAATTTTCACTTTAGTGTATTATAAAATTATTCTTCTTGATGCGGTCAGCGACTATGATCGCCCCTATGTTTACCAAAGTCAAAAAAACCTAGAAAAAGGCCAACTTGTATTGGTTCCCTTTGGCCGGGGCAACCAGCCCAGAGAAGGGCTTGTTTTTGGTGAAGCAGCTGAGTTTTCTAAGGCAAAAAATATTCTGGAAGACACAGGTATATTTTTAAGCCCTATTAGTCTTGCTGCCATTGATTTTCTTAGTTCTTACTATGCTATGCCCCCCGCTGCCTATAGCCGGCTTTTTTTACCTAAAGCGCTTAGAGTTAAGCCTAAACTTCATCTAGTAATGAGAGAAGATCTTAATGAAAAAGAAATAAAAGAGTATTTAACTATTAAAGATGACAAAGAAAAACTCGGTCAATCGGGTCTATGTCACGAAGAATACTTGTATGATCAAAGAGTCAAGTTACCTGAGGAGGAGATGCTTCTTTCTCAATATTCCTTTATCGATTTAAAAGCATATTTAGAGACTCTTCCCAAAAACTATAAAAGACAAAAAGAGATTATAGAAAATCTACTAAATCATTTTCCAAGTATGGTCCCTAGAGAAGGAGCTAGTCTATCTAGTATCAAATCACTTGAGAAAAAAGGAATTCTTACTCGAGTCTTTATTCCCCGGCGCATTACAAGTAATTATAAAAAAGTCAAAGAAAATTATAAAGACTTACCTTTAACAAAGCCTAGTGAGAATAAGCTGGTAAAAGAAATCAATGCCTCTGCCAAAGGGCTCTATCTTTTACTTAGACAAGGTTCTTCAGCTAGGAATGTTTTTTTACATTTAGCGGCCAGGAGTCTTGAAAAGGGAAAACGTTTTCTTCTCTTATTTCCCGATGCATCACTTATACCTGCTGCTGTAGAACTGTTTAAAGAGCATTTTGGTGATCTTGTAGGTGTCTATCATGGAAAAATGACCATTAAAGAACAAAAAAGCGAACTCCTTTCATTTAAAGAAGGTCGTTTTCCTATTATGATCACCAGTAGAATTGGCCTCTTTTTACCCTTAGAGGATGTGGATACCATGATCCTCGATGAGTGCCAGGATGATGGTTATGTTTCACAAAACCCGTATTTTCATGGCAATGAGTTAGCTTCATTTTATGCCCAGCAGCATGGAATTAAAACGGTTTTTGCCTCATCTGCGCCTCCTTTGGATCTTTATCTTAGGGAGGATATTCAAAAGCTGATCTTAGAGGAAGATTCCTTTTCTCATCCCCAGGGATATTTGGTAGATATGAGAAGAGAATTATCTGAGGGCAATCGCAGTCCTCTAAGTAAGGGTATGATTAAGGAAATAGACCAACTCTTAGAAAATAATGGTTTAGCCTTTCTTTTAATGAATAAAAGAAATTATGCAAGTTATGTCTTTTGCCGAAAATGCGGGCACGCCCTGTATTGTCCCCACTGTCGGGCCAGTCTTCATTATGATCAAAAAAACAAGAAATTATTTTGTCCGGCCTGTGGGTATAAAAGCCCTTCTGTAAGAGACTGCCCTGAATGTGGAAGTAAAGCCTTCCGTTTTTATGGCGGGGGCATACAAATGGTCAGTGAGGAATTAAAGCGTTTGTATCCAAAAGCTCGTATACTTAGTGTAGATGCTAAGACTATGGAGCAAAAAGATGGGTATATAAAGTTACATAGGATTTTAA
>DASRNA010000088.1:0-2512 GCA_035647655.1 Clostridia bacterium
ATATGGAAAAATCACGCTTTTTTTCGTGATTTTTCAAAAAAACGAAAGCTTGAAAGCATTGAAATTGCAATGAAAAAGAGCCCTTGAATTTTCAAAGGCTCTTTTTTGATGGTGGAGATGAGGGGAATCGAACCCCTGTCCAAAAACAAATTACTTCAGGCTTCTACGAGTGTAGTTGTTTTTTATAACCTATCCTTACAAAACAACAAACTAGCAATAGGTTTGCCTCTAAATTACCCTAGAGCAGCGAGGCACCACTCTATTCCTGCCACTGATTGATGTCCTCTATCCGGCGTCACTGGCGAAGGCCCTGGATAGAAGAGCTGCGTTAATTACGCAGCGTAAGCAAAATTATCGTTTGCGTTTAAATAGATTCTCCCAGTTCTTTAACGTGTACCCCAAGAGAAAAACACGACTCGCTTCCCTGAGCTTTCTATCCTTGTCGAAACCTGTACATCCCCTTATATTTGATAGCGCTCCATTTGTCTTTTAAGATCTTTTTCTTTTTGAGCTTCTCTTTTATCGTAGAGTTTTTTACCCCTGGCGAGCGCAATCTCTATTTTAACAAGGCCTTTATTATTCCTATATAATCTTAAGGGAACAATTGTAAGACCTGCCTGGGTAACCTCTTTATAGAGTTTATTGATCTCTCTGCGATTTAATAGCAGTTTTCTTTCACGGTATGGGTCAACATTTCTTAAGTTACCCTCTCTAAAGGGAGCTACATGCATCCCAGTAATAAAGGCTTCTCCATCTCGTATTTCGATATAGGCTTCCCTTATATTAACCTTTCCTTCTTTAATAGACTTAACTTCAGTCCCTACAAGAACTAGGCCTGCTTCAAACTCTTCTAGTATTTCATATTCAAAACGTGCCCTTCGGTTATTACTTAGTATTTTCATTGCCCCTCCGCACCTCTATTATAGCCTATTTTGAGGGAGAAATCAATCTTTTCCTTGACAGCTCACCCACTAGGGGTCTACAATAGTTTCATAGAATCGCGGGTGTAGCTCAGTGGTAGAGCCCTGGCTTCCCAAGCCAGTCGCGAGGGTTCGATTCCCTTCACTCGCTCCAATATGTGTAAGCCTTCGCTTACATTTTTTTTGAACCAGGAGGTTAAAATGAAGCTAATTCCTGCAAAAGTTGAAGATATCCCTTGGATTATGATGCTAGAAAAAGCTCCTGAGAACCGTAATTTTGTTTGGCAGGGTAGCTATGAAGAACATCTTTTTGAAATAAATGATCCAGATAGCTATCTATTAATCCACCTAGATAAATCAGACAAAAATATTGGTTATTCCTTAAATAAATTCCATAAAAAGAGCAAGAATTTCGAGATTCGAAGAATTGTAGTAAACAATAAAGGATTAGGATTGGGTAAAAAATCAATGAAGGCACTGCTTGATTTTGGCTTTAATGAACTAGGGGCCCAACGCATATGGCTTGATGTCTATCCTGAAAATGAAATTGGCATTTCTTTATATAAATCCCTAGGCTTTACCCAGGAAGCCCATTTAAGGCGCAGTGACTACCAGCGCGGTAAATATTATGACCAACTTGTCTTTGGTCTTCTCAAAGAAGAATACCAAGAGCTCTTATTATAAGCTAGCACCCCCCAAGCTGGCAATTATCAGCAAGATTTATAAACTAGCAATACAATGAAATAGATTTAACTTTGCCTTGTTTTGGAGGGTTGTCCGAGAGGTTGAAGGTGCGACACTCGAAATGTCGTGTAGAGAAATCTACCTAGGGTTCGAATCCCTAATCCTCCGCCAAGAAAAGCAGTTTTTTACTATTTGTAGAAAACTGCTTTTATATTATACCCTTATTCCATTGCTTTATCTGAGCACTCTTAAGTTATCGGTCTTTTTATCCTCTGACTTCTAAATTATCCCTTATCGTATACACTGTCAGTATAAGACACTATATAAAAGCTATTCTACTAGAGCAAAAATTATAAATCCTATCTTGTCTTGCTTTTTCAGCCATCTTCTCTCCTTTTTTTTCTAGAAAGGATCATTACACCCATAAAAAGGAGAAAAAACCCATTCCCTAGTTTGACACCGATTTACTAATCTTCAAATCTATTTGCTTGATCGCTGCAATTCTTAGCAACTTTTTTCTTGTCAATTTTAAATCTTTTTAATGTACTTCTATGTGTTTCTGTGGTGTAATTATAAAAAGTGGAGGTGCATCATGTATCTAAAAAAAGACAAGCGTCCAAACAAAAAAGTCTGCCTTTCCATCGTCAAATCCTTTAGAGATCCAATTACCAAAAAGTCCAGGTAAAGGGATATAATTAGTGTGGGTTTTTTTGATGAACTTACAGATCAGTATACCGATCCGATCACCCACTTCGATCAGCTACCAAGGAAAATGACTTAGGAGGAGAATGCTTCCCAGCAGCCCCTCACTTTTAGCTTTGATAAAGAGGAGCTCCTAAACCGGGAGGATAGACTACGTAAAAAGCTATGCTTTCTCTCTCTTTCTTTTCTCTATCATAAGCTAGAGT
>DASRNA010000089.1:0-3295 GCA_035647655.1 Clostridia bacterium
ATATTAGCCCCTTGGGCGCTAATGCCCGCCCTCCCCTTCATTTCTAACTCACCATGAGAGGAATTTACTTCGGCATCGTTGATAATTATCTGACCCTTCTCACTTATAACTTTGAGCTTTCCTTGACTATGAAGATCAGATTCTGATATTATATCCCCCTTTGCTGTAATGGTAACCTCTCTACCTCTAGCATCCCTGCCTGCTGGAATGTACAATGAGCCTTCTTTTAGATTGTCCTTAATATCTTTATCTTTATCAGTATTTATATTTATATTTCCGTTTTTGTTTACAAGTTCTATTAGTTGATACTCCTTGCCCTTAAACAAGATAACTTGCCCAGAAGGAATCTCAACATTTGGTCGATAGATCCCTGTGTTGCCTATTTCCACCATTTCATCCTCTGACTCATCTGGAATTTTAACACTGATATTGTTACTAGTGGACAATGAAATAGTAGAAGCATAACGAGAATAAGTGGTACCTGTAGAAAGTACCACTAATAATATAAGTAAAAATAAGATATATAAGAAAATTTGTTTGAATTTCAAGTTGTTTATTATGGTTTTTATTTTATGTCACTCCCTATAAGTCAAATATCTAAAAATGATTTTCGTCAGTTATCTGCTGGGTGCAATCTGTTTGCCCTCTATTTTAAAAGTAATATTTCCTTTAAACTCTGGTCCTAAGTCCTTTACGGCTTCTAGGACCTGGTTATTATATTCTTTTTCAGTGGCTTCACCCCTGTAATCCGAAGTGTCCCACTTCCATTCTATTGTGATTTCATCACTTGCATTCGAGCCAGCTTCAAAGATTCCTTCTACCACTTGGAAGTAGTCTAGCTTATCAATTGGAGCAAACCAGTCTTTAATCATTGACTGCCCCGATGAGCTAGCAATACGAAATACAATAGGAAGGTATTTATCATCACTAAGCCTCAGCACTTCTGTATTCATATAAACAAGGTAGTCTATAGCAACATCTGACTCTCCAGGAGAAATTATAAAGCTATTTTGCCCACTTGCTTGTGGTCCCAGTTCTGCTCCATCAAATAAGTCAAAATCATCCAAGCCAGCAGCATCTGTATCTACCTTAAAGTCCCATCTGGCAACCATAGCTCTATCAGAGCCCTGATACTCGCTTACATATCGAGCCAAAGTTGGCGAAAAGATACTTAGACCAAAAAACACTGATACAATCAGCAAAAGTATAATTAGTTTTTTGTGTTTCATCTCTACCCATCTTCTCTCTTTTTATTTTTTATGCATCAAATTTCTTTTAGAAGCTCCATCTTATTATCAAGACTTGTTTTTTAATCATTGCGCTTTTTTATTTTTCGGAAGATCTCATCCCCATATAAAGCTAGAATAAAAATAAGCACCAGTAAAAGCATACCAGGTGGGGTTTTAAAGAACAAAATAGCTACACCGATCTTTGGTATTCTCAAAATAACTCTACCTATTAGCTGTGTAGCTTCTACTTCACTATCAACAAGAGTATTACTATCGCCTTTAAATACAAATACACCCTCTTCTTTTGCAATGATTCGGTGGGTATAGGCCACATTTCCTGCTAGATAGGTAGCCACATCTCCCTCTTTGTATTTATCTATATCTTGCTTTTGGACAATCACTACATCACCTGGCATAATAGCTGGTTCCATAGAGCCTGATAATACAACAAGGGGGGTGATCCCAAAACACTGAGGTACCGCTTCCTTGGTTACCGCTGAACAAACTCCTATATATAAATTAATAAATAGGACCAGGCCCATAAAAGCAAAAAACATGTATTTTAAAGAATTTACTGTTATTTTCTTCCAGTTTTTTTTCAAATATTTATCTCTTTTTTCTGCCTGATTTTCATTGTAGCTTTCCAAAAAAGCCTACTTCAGGCTGCCTTGCCTAGAGCACCACTCTTGATGGCCTAGGCAAGAGAGCCTGAGCTCTCTTACTTAAAACTTTAATTTCGTTTATAGATGTTAATCAGTCTTTGATTACTCAGTTGGCATAACCTGAGTAGCTGTTACCTTTACATTAAGAGCATAGTTTGTGCGTGAGGTTTCAGCAGAAGCAACACCAAGTGCAGTGTCATTAGCATCATTACCCTCGAATGCCCATTTCCAACCAACTGTTTTTTCTACAGTGCCAGATCCAACCCCGGCTATATTTACCGGAGTATTTAGACTAGCATTTAACTCTTCCAAACTCAACCAATTCTTTCCGTCATCAATTGAAAATTCCATTGGAACATCAGCACTTCCGCTTGTTTTTTCAAGTGTATAGGAAATTTTAGCAGCAACATCTGAAGCATTGTTTACTTCTAGCTTAAAACTACCATCAACACCAGGTGCAACAATTTTTTCGCTGCCTGCACTGCTAAGAATGTTCTTATTAAAATTATGGCTAAATAAATCTAGATTTAATGTTTCTCCAACAATAATAGATTTATCTCCATCTGTGATATCAATATCCCACTTTGCTACCAGGGCTGTATCGCTACCGGCATACTCGCTTGTATATTTAGCAAATGTTCCTGGAAGCATAACTGTTGATAATAGGGTAAATAGCAAAAGCAAGATCCCCAGTCTATAAGTTCTTTTGTTGTTGTTTTTGTTTTCCATAATTAATTCTCCTTTTTCTTTTGTTACTATTTTTATCATTCTGATCCCGTTCATAATTTGTATTTATAAGAACTATCAGACCGAATGATTATTAAAACGTTTACAAGTTGCTGTCATTTAGTTTTGTCTTCTTTATGATCTTTTGCTTTTTTCTGCTCTTGCTTTAGTTCTGCTAGTTGAGCTTCTAATTCCACTTCCCTAGCACTTTTGTCTTTACTGCGGAATATTACATCATAGCCTAGGAGTAGGGCAAGAGGAATGATAACAAAGAGTAACATACCCATGGGGGTCTGTAAGAAAAGGGCAAAATGACCTAATTTAGCAATTTTTCCTAAATACCTACCCTCTAAGTTTTCTGCTTTTACGGGTTCTTCATCTGTACCGGTATTTGCATCACCCTTGGTAAAAAATGTCATTTCTCCATTTTCACTTACCACCTCTGTTACCCTGTGAATAATGGCTGTCTCCGTACTCTTATCCAAACGAAAAGCAATAACATCATCCTTTGCAATCTTTTCAGCAGGAGTTTTTCTTACAAGGGCCAGATCTCCCGCTTCCATAGTTGGCTCCATAGAACCCGATAAAACAATTAGCGGCTTATAACCTATAAAGTCTGGTAGCTCATCTGGATAAAGAAAAGATCTTACGATCATCGTTCCATTAACAATAATTACT
>DASRNA010000090.1:0-3205 GCA_035647655.1 Clostridia bacterium
AAATCTTTGATGACTACGAAAAGCTTCTTGGTCTGGATACCTTTAAAAAACTCTTTCCTGTCTTACTAACAGACAGAGGAAGTGAATTTACTGATCCCACTGCTGTGGAGTTCTCTCCATTTACGGGAGAGCGTAGAAGCTATGTTTTCTACTGTGACCCACAGAGAGCCGATCAAAAGGGAGCCATAGAAAACTGCCACTCTCTAGCTAGGAGAATGATTCCTAAGTCGGAGGACCTTAGACCCTGGACCCAGGAAATAATAAACGAGGTAGGTGATCACCTCAATTCCTATCCAAGAAAAAAGCTGATGGATAAGTCACCATATGACTCCTTCAGCTTTTTTCTCGGGGATAACATTTCCAACTTATTACATTGGAAAAAGATTCCCTCTAAAGACATTCAACTAAACCCCCATTACTTTAGAAATAAATTAAAGTAAGCAAAACTATGGCCAAAAAAGCACACAATCTAACCTTTTTTAGGGGTCCCATTTACCTTAGTAAATCCCACCTTACTAAGGGGACTCCTCTTTGTCTCGCCCAAAATTGGCAGATAAAGAGAAGCTTTGTCTTATAATACCATAAAAACAAGGAAATAGTACTTTTACAAAGACATCTTCCCATCTCTTTTACCTTGATAATACAGATGGCTCACAAAACAAAGATTATTTCAACTAGGTGTTGCATTTACTTTGACAACTGACCTGATTATTAAGCTTATAAAAATAGGCACAGAAATCTGTGCCTATGTCTTATAGGAGCCATGGATCATTTTCAGGCTTAATATAATCTTTTGTATTTGTATCTATTTCTCTAGCAGAATCAACTGGCTCGGTGGGTACATTTAGTTCTGGGTGCATATTGTTGGCCTTTTGTAGGTTTTCACGGGAATCTTTCCTAGGTAAATCCAAATCTACCTCTTCTAGTGAAATATTCATTGCCCTGGCCACACCTTTACCATATTCAGAATCTGCCTGGTAGCAATTATAAATGTGTCTATGCTTTATCTGTAGGGTTGAGTCCCCCATATTGCGAGCGGTGTTCTCAAAAAGAACTTGCTTTTGATCTTGGGTCATTGCCCTAAAAAGAAGACCTGGCTGGGTATAATAATCACTATCATCTTCTCTAAAGTCGTATCTGAAAACATCTCCCCCTGCTTGGCTTGGTTCATTGTCCTTAGGGCTGTCTTTCCAATTTCCATAGCTATTGGGTTCATAGTGTAATTCACTGCCTAAGTTTGCATCGACGCGCATTTGTCCATCGCGGTGGAAACTATGAGGGTTTTCTACGGCCTTGGGGGCATTGACTGGAATCTGATGGTGATTGACTCCTAGGCGGTAGCGCTGTGCATCTCCATAGGAAAACAGTCGGCCTTGTAGCATACGGTCTGGAGAAAAACTTATACCAGGAACTACATTGGCAGGATTAAAAGCAGCCTGCTCAATTTGAGCAAAATAGTTGTCTGGGTTTTTATTTAATTCAAATTCTCCTACTGGAATCAGAGGATAATCCTTTTTTAACCACATTTTTGTTAAATCAAAGGGATTGTTCTCCATAGCATTTGCTTCTTCTTCTGTCATAACTTGGATATACATCTTCCATTTTGGGAAAACACCCTTTTCAATAGCTTCATATAAATCTCTTTGATGGGACTCCCTGTCCATTCCAACAACCGTTGCCGCTTCTTGGTCCGTTAGGTTTTTTATACCCTGCTGGGACCTAAAGTGGAATTTAACCCAGGTTCTTTTATTTTCATCATTAATAAAACTATAGGTGTGAGAGCCAAATCCATGCATATGCCTATAGGAAGAGGGAATGCCTCTATCACCCATAATAATAGTCACTTGCAAAAGTGATTCTGGTAGGGAGGTCCAGAAGTCCCAATTTGTATTTGGGCTCCTCATATTGGTTCTTGGGTCTCTTTTAACTGCATGATTTAAGTCTATAAAGTGCATGGGATCTCTAAAGAAAAATACCGGTGTATTGTTTCCAACCAGGTCCCAGTTGCCTTCTTCTGTATAGAACTTCATAGCAAAGCCACGAATATCTCTCTCAGCATCGGCAGCGCCTCTTTCACCAGCAACGGTAGAAAAACGTGCTAACATCTGCGTTGTTTTGCCCACTTCAGAAAAGATACTTGCCCTGGTGTATTTTGTAATATCATGGGTTACAGTAAAGGTGCCAAATGCTCCTGAGCCCTTGGCATGCATTCTACGCTCTGGTATAACTTCCCTATCAAAATGAGCCATCTTTTCTAAAAACCATACATCCTCTAAGGTCATTGGCCCTCTCTTGCCCGCCGTCATGGAATCATGATTGTCTGTTACCGGAGCTCCTGCAGCTGTTGTGATATAAGGGTTTTCTCCTGTATTTTGATTTCTACTAGGAGTGGACTCACTTAATCCATTCTTATCCATAGGGTTGTTAGAAGTTTTTTTCTTGTCTTTTGTTTTATTATCCTTCATTTTACTGTCCTTTCTAGGTGCCTACAATGAAAAT
Source organism: Clostridia bacterium (assembly GCA_035647655.1). Classification (GTDB taxonomy): domain Bacteria; phylum Bacillota; class Clostridia; order Peptostreptococcales; family Acidaminobacteraceae; genus DTU036. Next base: position 2,500 of record DASRNA010000090.1, read on the forward strand.
TGTTGATTCACTTTATATTTTGCGTCTTATAATATATACCCGAGCTATAAATCTATAAACTTTTAGCTTTTTCAAAGTATGGACAGCCATACTTTTTGCTATAGATTTTTTCCACCTTTACAAGAAAAAACAGAGTGAGAAAAACCACTCTGTTTTATCCTATTATTTAATAGGCTGTCCATTTTATAAATTAGTAGGTCTCGTAGAATACTTCAAAATGTCCCTGGGCATGATCACAGGCTGGGCAAACTTCTGGTGCTGCCTTGCCCTTATGTACATAACCACAGTTATTGCATTTCCACTCAACTTCTTGGTCTTTTTCAAATACCTTATTGTTTTCTATGTTTTCTAATAGCTTTCTATATCTGAGTTCATGGCGCTCTTCTGCCTCTGCAATCTCTCTCCATACATAGGCTATCTGAGGAAAACCTTCTTCATCAGCTATATCTGCAAATTTTGGATATAGTTCTGTCCACTCTTCTCTTTCCCCCTCAGCTGCTGCTAATAGGTTGGATTTTGTATCTCCTAGGGCTACAGGAAACTCTGCCTTTATCTCTAGGCTCTCACCTTCTAGGGTGGCACTTAAGAATTTGAAAAATCTTTTGGCATGCTCTTTTTCGTTTTCAGCTGTTTCCAAAAAGATATTGGACATCTGTACATAACCTTCTTTTTTTGCCTGAGATGCATAGTAGGTATATCTCATTCT
>DASRNA010000091.1:0-3974 GCA_035647655.1 Clostridia bacterium
CTTCCCCTACTAATCATACCAATGAAAAATGGGGTTGCCACACACCAGGCCATCCAATAGGCCCAGTAAAAAATGGTCCAATTTTGGACAAAACCATCAATACCATCTCCCGATGTCCGTAGGGGGTCCATCCAAGTGGATAGGCCAATAAAGTTTTGGGCCAAATTTCCTATGGAAGAAATCCCTGTTTCAACAATATAGCGGGCTTCTCCACCAAAAATAAGAAAAAACAGCAGCATCCCCATAAAGATACTGGTACATATGGAGGCGGATTTGATAATCCCATCCATTCCAATCAGGACAGAAATAGTGTAAATAGTGGCAATAATAGCAAGAACCACCACTGTAAGTAGGGTGGACATAGGTAGGGAAAAAACTTTGCTAAGTGCTGTAGCAAGCAGGGGGGTAGCCAGGGAAAAGGTAGTAGCGGTACCAGCTATTAGGGCTGCTATGGCAATAAAGTCTATAACTTTTCCCGGCAGCCTATCAACCCCATCACCCAGGAGGGGCCTGCAAGCTTCAGAAAACTTTTGTTTTTTTGTCCCTCTAATATGGAGCATAAAACCAAAGGCCACTGCCAGCATGACATAAAAGGCCCAGGGTATGGGTCCCCAGTGGAAAAGAGCATAGGTTGATGCCCATTCTTGGACCCCGCCCAGTTGTTCAATGCGGGGTTCACCAGCATAAAGAGCCCATTCTACAAAGGAGTAAAATATAATATCTGCTGCAAAGACACCAGTAAAAATCATTGTGGCCCATTTATAATTGGAATATTGCGGTTTTTCATCTTTTTTACCCAGGCGTATCTTGCCATAGTCAGAAAAAGCAATATACAAGGTGGTAAGTAGAATGCCAAGACCAATTAGGATATAGAAAAAACCTAGTTCATTACCAAGAAAACCACGAATGGTGTCTAGGATTCTTGTTGAATTTACCGGATCAACGGCAAATAGATAGGTTAAGACAGATACTGCCAAAAGAGGCAGGATCATTAGGGGCCAATCAAGTTTCTTTCTTAATTCTCTGAAATTATTTTTATTCATTTATGCATCCAATCTGCCTTCTCTTCTTAAAATACCTATTACTTCTTGTGTATTAAGGACCTTCATAGCGTATTTGTGAAAATCACGAGCGTAGCGGTATTGTTTGACAGCATAATCACCGAAAGTGGCGCCAAACTGATTTTTATATTCACACCAGACAGACCATAAAAGACCACCAATGGCAGCATAGGCATAAACTTTAAATCGATTCAATTCTGTGGGTTCTTCTCCATAGTAGGTATGCATTAACTGATCAATTTCTTCTTTTGAATAATTAGCATAGATTGAAAACATAGCAATATCGATGGGGGGATCACACATGCCAGCGTATTCCCAGTCGATAAGATAGGGCTGATCATCAAAAATTAAGAAGTTATCAGTAACAGAGTCAATATGACAGAGGCATTCTTCCTTGGGCAGCTTGTCTAGATAGCCTATTAATTCACAGACCTTTTCTCTTGTCACATCATAATCAGCAAAGGCTGGGGGGCTTGTTAGTAGGTTTTCATATATATCTAGTCTTTTTAAGGGGTTGAAACTATGAATGACTTCTAGTTTCATATCGTGTAGTTTTTTTAAATGTTTCATACACATAGAAACATCCTCTTGGCTTTGAGCATCACAGGTTCTGGAGTTTTCCCAATATTTTGAAATCTTATAACCGCTTTGACCAGAAATGTATATAATTTCATCCGTGAGCTTTTTCCCCCTAAGGGCTTGGTATACATCGGCTTCTTGTTGGCGAATGGTAAGTTCATTGCTGCCAACACCAGGAATCCGTAGAAGATAAGGCTCATCACCAATAGAAAAGCGCATAAGTTTATTTGTCATGCCCTTTTCTAGAGGGGAGATATGAGTAATTTCTTTGGATGGTACCTTAAAGACTTGACTGATTAGGTTTATATGATTTGAGAGAAGATCCTTAGAATAACTGTCTAATTCCCGCAAGTCTTCATAGGTGTTAATTTTATAAGCGGATTGGCCCAGCATAACCCTGGCATAGGGGAGGAGTTTATTGTCCACAAAAAGAGAGCGCTCCCAAGTTTCTCTATTGTATTTACGTTTATTGCTGAGCATATGTAACTCTTTTTTTACCAGCTGGGCATCCTTGTCTAAAAGATAAGCAAGCCCAATCATGGAGTTTCCTGGAGTTTCATCTTCTATATAGACAAGTTCCATCTTCCTATTTAAGCGCAAATAGCTTTCATCATCTAAATAGGGTGAGATGGCGTACCAAGAAAAGTATTCATTAATGGAAAAAGGATTTCTAGCAAACCACACATTGCCAGGAACAACATAGGCATTAGAAAGGTGGTCCGAGGCCAGGCTAAGGGAGTGAAGATTGTCCCTTCTGGCAAAGAGTTCGTCATAAATAAGTTCAACATCAAATTTATTTGAAAGAAATTCCACTTGCTCTATCTGGTAGCCCACTACAACATATATTTCAAAAACTCCTACCTCATTGAGTTGTTTTATAATTCTCTCAATAAGCGCCTCATTGTTTATTTCCAGTAAACATTTGGGGGTCTTGCTTATTGGCATCATACGAATGCCCGTGCCAGCGGCAAGGATAACGGCGCGCTGGGGCTTGGACTTTTTCATGTATTTTTTTGTTTTATTGGTAATTGTATAATCTTTATCAAGGTAATCTTGATCAATTAGCTTTCTAAGTGAAGTGTTTACAAGTCCTATAGAATAATCTGTTCTATCTGCGATAAAGCGGTGGTTTTTATATCCAAGATCAGCAATAGTTGCTAGGATCACCCAATCTCTCTTGTTCATCATAAGCTCCTTTGTGTATATCATGAAAACATCACGCGCAATAAATATAACATATATACAAAATCGTGTCAAATTAAAGCGCGGTGGGTTCAAATAAGCCGTAAATTTGCCTTTAGCGAAAAATACAAGCGGGTTATTTTCTTTGCTTTATTATCTAAAGAAAAAAAGCGCTGGAATCTCATTACTAGAGATCTCAGCGCCTTAATGTGAAAGCTTTTTAACTTTTAGTAGGCTGTCCAGCCACTATCAGCAGCGATGGCTTGCCCATTGATAAAGCTAGAATCATCTGATGCTAGGAAAAGGGCAATGGTGGCAATTTCTTCGCCAGTTCCACTTCGAGGATTTCCAACAGTCATGGGCATAATGGCTCCCATGCCGAATTCGTTGATATCCTTCATAAACTCACTACTGCCAATTTCTGTATCTACCCCACCAGGACAAATAGCATTGCAACGGATATTGTTTTTTGCATACATAAAACCAGTGTTCTTTGTAAGGCCTACTACAGCATGCTTAGAGGCAGTATATACTGCTCCAGCTCTTGCACCAAATAGTCCACCTATGGAAGCGACATTGACAATATTACCCTCGCCTTGTTCAAGGAAAATTTGCACAGCCTTTCTCATTGTATAAAATAGGGAGAAAACATTGAGATTAAAGACTCTTTCAAGCATTTTATCGGTAACATCACCTACGGGACTAAAGTCATCCATAAGCCCAGCATTGTTAACAAGAATATCTAGTTTCCCGGCATCTTCTTTTACAAAATCAATCATCTTCTCAGCGTCTTCTTGATTCATTAGATCAACAGCATAGGGAAGGATTTTGCCTGCTAGCTCTTTTGAGCTTTCTGCTAGTTCCTCCAGACGTTCTACTCGGCGAGCTGCGGCATAAACAGTGGCCCCTTCTTTTGCAAAAAGATAGGCGATATCTCTGCCCATACCACCACTTGCGCCTGTAACAATAGCAACCTTATCTTTTAGTTTCATTTTACCTCCCTTTTGACTTACAGTGAAATATTGGTCTTTTTAGTATACATCATCGCTAGGGGGAAAGAAAGAAAAATATCTCAATAAATTAAAAAAGAACGCCGTTCGTTAAACGATAAAGACATGTATATTGTAATAAAGACAGAGGGTATTTCCACTT